>JAJXVA010000012.1 GCA_021782435.1 Pseudomonadota bacterium | reverse complement strand
TCGGCCTGATCCGCCAGGGCGGCGTGCTCAGGCTCTACGGAGCCGGGATCGTTTCCTCGCATGGGGAATCCATCTATGCGCTGGACGACCCGGCGCCGGCCCGCCTGCCGTTCCGGATGGAACGTGTGATGCAGACCGACTACGAGATCGACGACTACCAGAAGAATTACTTCGTGATCGAGAGCTTCGAGGCGCTGCTGCGCGAAACCCTGGAGACGGATTTCGGTCCGATCTATGATCGGCTGCGCGGCACGGAAGCGATTGCGCCAGGAACGATTCTGCCGGATGAAGCCGGGATCGGCTGATACGGGCGGCCCGAACCGACCACGGCCGCGCCCGCTTCATGGCCTCGGGGTCGGTTCCGCCTCGGCGATCCGCACCCTTGCCGGCGGCGCCTGGCCCGATTTGTCCTCACCGAAATAGAGGGTCTGATGCGGGAAGGGCATTTCGATGCCCAGCTCGTCGAAGCGACGCTTCATACGCCGGTTGAATTCGCGTTTGATCACCCATTGCTGGCCGGGTACGGTCATCATGCGTGCTTTCAGCATCACGGCCGAATCCCCGAACGCATCGAGGCCGAGAATTTCCATCGGCCGCAGGATCCGCCAGGCATGGGCCTCCTCGGCCTGCATCGTTGCGGCGAGCTCTGCCACCACCGCCATCACCTCATCGACGTCCTCACGGTAGGCGACGCCGATCTCGAACACCGCGTAGCTGTATTCCTTGGTCAAATTCTTTACCGTGGAGACCTCGCTGAAAGGCACCATCATCATGGTGCCGCTCATGTCGCGCAACCGGATCGAACGGATCGAGATCTGCTCGACCTGACCGAAGTTTCCGGCAACATTCACCCAGTCTCCGACCGAAACCGCGTCCTGTATCAGGATCGAGATCCCGGTGATGACATCCTTGACGAGACTTTGCGCGCCGAACCCGACCGCGATGCCGGCAATGCCGGCGCCGGCCAGCAGCGGCGCGATATTGACGCCGAAACCGGCCAGCGAAATCAACACGACGATGACACCCAGCACGAGCGCGAAGGTTTTGCGGAACAGCGGCAGCAGGGTGCGCATGCGCGCGCTGCGGGCCGGGGGCTTGCCGTCGGCCCCGGGCCGCGACAGGTAGAGCGCGATCGCGAGGCTGACCGCTTCCCACACCGCGGCGGCGAGCGCCAAGGTCATGCCCATGGTCAAGCCGGCCCCCAGGATTCGCAACCCGGTCTGGGTTTCCAATATCGACAGCAGGTGCAGGTCCCAGGCATCGAGGGCCACCACCAGGCCGAGCCCGTAGATCAGGCCGCGAGCCACGCCCAGCAGTAGCGGCGCGTATAAATTGGCGCGGTTCTGCAGCCCGGGAAATCGCGCCTCCAGCACGCGTCCGATGCTGAGGAAGCGGCGGGTGAGATGCGTCAGGGTCAGATCCAGCACGCGCGCCGTCAGCAGCAGCACCACCGTGACCGCCGAGGCGCGCAGCAGGAAGGCAAAGCCGCCCGGCACATCGGCCGCCCATACGAAATAGGACCCGACCAGATAAATCAGCGCCGCGACATACCAGAGCCGTCCCGCATGAAAGCGCAGCCGCGCGATTGCCGACCCGTCCGCCTGCCCGCCCAGCGCGCGCGCCACGCTTTCGCGGTTCTGCAGGATCAACATGGCGAGTAATCCGGTGAGGGCCAGCCCATAGGCCTTCAGCAGCCCCGCGAAGGCGGTATCGCTGAGGCCGGACTGGTGGATGAAGTCCAACCCGAACCAGCCCACCGCCGCGAAATCGGCCAGGCGCATGGTCCAGATCAGCCAGTATTCGGCGGTATCGTCCGGCATCGGCACAAGGCGGTCACCGGCGGCCTCGGCCAGTAGCAGGGTCTCCACCAACCCGGCGATCGCGCGGGTCACCGCCAACACGTTCAGCCCATCCAACGCCAAGGCTCGGCCAACCGGTCCGAGGCCGAGCGCCGCGTCGACCATGGCGAGCAACGCGTACCCCGCGGCGAGCAAGGCCAGCGGCGGCACCAGGCTCAGCGCGCAAAGCCCTGACCCCGCCAGCCAACGGCGGCTCGGCCGGCGCCGAGCCAGGGCGCGCAGGCGGCGCGTGGTGGCCCGCAGCCCGCGCCGCACCGCGAGCCAGACCAGCAGGGCCAGGCCGACCACCCCCAGCACGCTGGCCGAATCGCGCGCCAGCCGGGCCTGCAAGGCGGGCTCCGCGGCCAATTGCCGCCACCAATCGCTCAGGACGCGCCAGGGGCGCAGCCGCGCTATTCCGGCGACGGCCTGGCCGGCATGCAGCGCGGTGGCCGACAACAGCGCCACCAACGCGCCCCCGGTGCCCTTGACATGGGGCCTGGCGGTTGCCCGCGCGCCGTCCCGCAAGGCTATCAGAGCCTTGATATTGGATAGTAATTCCGCGCGGCGCAGAGGGTCCTGGAGGGTCTGCTGGAGATCCCGCAAATCGGCGGTGCTGGCGGTTGGCGGGGCCTGCGGCGGCGCCGCCATGGCCGGCAGACCGCACAGCCACAAGCCCAATACGAGCGCGGCAAACCCTGGCGGTTGCCGTTTCATCGCCACCTCCGTCGCCCAGCCTGATCGGCCGACCGTCGGGGGTCGGCCCTGGGGTGTCAACCGGGCCAGCGTCAGGGGTCAAGCAGCCTGGGCACCCGCTCGGGCAGACCCGCGCTCCGGGGAACGGGCCGGGGAACGGGCCAGGAGGAACGGGCCAGGGGGAACGGGCCAGGGAACGGGCTGGCCCACTCCGGCGACAGGCGCTAATCGGTTTCGACCTCCACCGTGACGTGGGAAAGTCCGGCATAGCCGCGCAGCTTGGCCCGGTAATAGGGCACGCGCCGGTCACTCGCGGTGCGCACACTCACTATGGCGCCGAGATGGCCCGGCCCCAGCCGCCAGATGTGAAAATCGGTCAGCCGGTCGCCATCCTGCTCGATCGAGGCCCGGATCCGCGCCGCCAGACGTTCGGATGGGGTCATGTCGAGCAAGATCGCGCCGGTATCCCGGATCAGGGTCACGGCCCAGCTTCCGATCACGACCGCCCCCACCAGTCCCGCCAGCGGGTCCATCCACATCAGCCCGAACCAGCGGGCCAGCAGCAGACCGGCGATCACCAGCACCGAAACGGCGGCATCGGCCATGACATGCACGATGGCGGCGCGCATATTGTTGTCCCGCCCCAACCATTGCGCGATGTCCTCGGCGGGGTGCCCATGGTCGTGCCCGTGGTCGTGATCGTGCCCGTGGTCGTGGTCGTGATCGTGGTCATGGTCATGGTCATGGGCGCGGGCGTGGTCGTGCCCATGGCCGTGCCCATGGTGGTGGCCGTTGCCATGGTCGTGACCCGCGCCGAGCAGCCAGGCGCTGGCCAGGTTCACCCCCAGCCCGAGCACGGCGATGGGAATCGCTTCATTGAAGTGGATCGGCACCGGCGTGAAAAACCGCCGCACCGCTTCATAGCCGATCAGCAGCGCGATCATGCCCAGGATCATGGCACTGCTGAACCCGGCGAGATCGCCGAATTTGCCGGTGCCGAACGAAAACCGTGGATCCGCGCTGTGCTTGCGGGCGAACCCGTAGGCCAGCGCCGCCAGCAGCAACGCGCCGGCATGGGTGCTCATGTGCAACCCGTCCGCGATCAGCGCGATCGAGCCGAACAGCCAGCCACCGATGATCTCGGCCACCATCATCGCGGTGCACAACCAGATCACGGCCCAGGTCCGGTTCTCGTTGTGGCCATGCCCCGCACCCAGAAAATCATGCGACACCGCCGCCAGATCCGAAGTCATGACGCCTGCCCCCACCGTAACGCTCGCGGTGGCGGTAACATGCCGGGGCGGCGCTATACTATTCCATCGCGCACACCAAGGCCGGCGGCGCGCACCTCCCGTCGCGCGATCCGGACCGCCCGGTGCCGTCGTCAAATCATCACGCCATCGTAAACGTTTTGCCCTGGAAGCGTTCGGCCCATGTCAGGTATCCGTCAGACCGTCTTCAGGTCCACGTCAGTCTCCGAATGGTGCTTCCCGTCATGGCCCATGCCAGCTTTCGCCGCGCGCTCGTCTTCGGCTTGATCGCGCTGCCCGTGCCGGCGCTGGCGCAGAATGCCATGGGAGATAATAACGCGTCCGCCGCGCCGGAAACCATCACCGTGGTCGCGCCCAGCCCGATACCGGGCGTCAACCTGCCCAGCGGCATCGTGCCGACCTCGGTCGACACGCTTTCGGCCGCGAACATCGACCGCACCCTGATCCCCGATCTCACGGGCGCGCTGCTCGCGTATATTCCCGCGGCCAGCGTGAACGAAACCTCGGGCAATGTCTTTCAGCCGGATATTCTTTATCATGGGTTTATCGCCTCGCCGGTCGCCGGTACCGCCCAGGGGCTTGCCGTCTATGTCGATGGAACCCGCTTCAACGATCCATTCGGCGATACCGTCAACTGGGACCTGCTCGCGCCCGAGGCGGTGCAATCGGTCTCGGTTCAGGCCACCAACCCGGTTTATGGCCTCAATGCGCTGGGCGGCGCCGTCGATGTCCGGCTGAAGGACGGGTTTGCGGCCTCGGGCGGTGAAATCACCGCCTATGGCGGTTCCTACAGCCGCGGCGCCGGCACGATCGAATACGCCACCCATTCCGACCATCTCGGCTTTTATATCGCGGCCGATACCGCCAGTGATGGCGGCTGGCGGCAAACCCAGCAATCGGCGCTTTATCGGCTGTATTCCGATATCGGATGGCGCAGTGGCGGATCGGAATGGCATTTTTCGGTGACGGCGGCCGACAACAAGCTTGGCAACCCCGGCGCCTCTCCGGGTCAGGAACTCAATGTCGATCCCTCGGGGATATTCTCGGGCCCGAACACCGTGACCAACGAATATGTCTCGGCCCGGCTGCGTGGCACGACGCGGCTGAACGCCACGAGTTCGGTCCAGACCGTCGCGTATTTCGACAACCTCACCCAGCGCGTCAGCAACGGGGCCACGGTGGATGCCGGCCCGTGCGGCAATGGCACCGGCGCGCTGTGCAACGGCGATGGCTCGCCGGTCACGACCTTCGGCGGCGCGGTCGTGCCGGATTTCCTGCACGGTGGTCCTTATTCCGCCCTGGTGCTCGAGGGGCTGGATGCGAAAAGCTACGGGGCATCGGTGCAATTCACCGAAACCGCGCCTGTGCTCGCGCGCGCCAACCATCTGGTCGTCGGTGGCAGCTTCGATGGGTCGAACGCCACGTTCAACGCCGATACCGCGATCGGCGGTTTCACCAGCAACGGCACCCAGTTATTCATCGGGCCGCCGGACTATGTCCAGGTGCAGCCCTCGGAGGGCGTTACCCCGGTCAAACTCGGCACCGTCACGCGGTATTTCGGCCTCTACCTCACCGATACACTGACCCTGCTGCCCAGTCTCGACCTGACCCTGGCCGGGCGGTTCAACGCGGCGCAGATCGACCTGCACGACGAAATCGGCACCGCGCTCAATGGCAACCACGTCTATAACCGCTTCAACCCGGATGCCGGGCTCGCCTGGCACGTGCTGCCAGACGCCACCTTGTTCGTGAATTATGCCGAAGCCAACCGCGCGCCCACGCCCACCGAACTTTCCTGCAGCAACGCAAACAATCCCTGTTCTCTGCTCAATTTCTTCATCGGCGACCCAAACCTCAAGCAGGTCATCGCGCGCACGTTTGAAATCGGCGCCCGCTTCACGGCGCATCCGCGATTCGGCGGCCGGCTGCACGGCAGCGTCGATTATTATCATACGTCGGATATCGACGACCTGATCTTCGAGGCGGACCGCAACAACCCGAATCTCGCGTTTTACACCAATGCCGGCCGCACCCTGCGCCAGGGCGTCGAGGCAAATCTGGCCTATGATACACGGCGCCTGCACCTCGCGGTGGGCTACGCCTATACCCGTGCCACATTCGAATCCCCGCTGCTGCTTGGCGCCCCCGAGAACCCCGGAGCGGACGCCAACGGCAATATACTGGTGCGACCGGGCGACTTCCTGCCCGGCATACCCCAACACCGCGGCACCCTGGTTGCCAGCTACAAACTTAGCGATACCTGGACCATCGGCTCCGACGCCGACCTGCAATCGAGCCAATTTCTCTACGGCGACGAGGCCAATCTGCAGAAGCCGCTGGGTGGCTATTTGGTAGTGAATTTCAACGCCCAGTACCAGGTCACCGACCGGCTGACGCTGTTCGTGCTCGTCGACAACCTGCTCGGCCAGCGTTACGACACGTATGGCACATTCGGTCCGACCAACGCGGTGCCTTTCCCCATGGTGCAAGGCGGGGTCACCAGCGCCCGCACCGCCGACCCCGGCCAGCCGATCAGCGCCTATGGCGGATTGCGTTACCGGTTCTGACCCGGACCGCGGAAAACCGGCCGGTATCACGATATCGGGAATTTGAAGACGCCCCCGGAGCCGGTTTGGCCTTCATAAAAAAACGACGATGGCCGCCTCGGCAGCTTCCGGGCCGCGCGCGGGGCCTGCCATCATCATTCCGGCCCGCCATCGCGCCGGCGCGCATCGCCGCGCGTGGCCTCGGTCATTCGCGCCAGTGCCTCGCCGTCGATCCCGATCGCGCGTGCCGCCAACGCCTCGACGGGCGTCAGGCCCAGGCTGTTCGCCAGAATGATCCGCTTGGCCTGGGACAGAGTTGCCACCGTCAGCCGGGCTTCCCTGACCAGCCCCGCGCGCATCAGAAGACCGCGCGTGATGCCCGGCAGCGCGCCATCGGCCAGACGCGGTGTCAGCCAGTCGTCGCCCACGGCCACCAGCAGCGTCGCGGCGCTGGCGCAGGCCAGATCGCCGCTCGTGTTGCAGAGCAGGGCATCCTTGGCGCCCCGCGCCACCGCCTCGGCCCGGGCCAGGATGTTATCCAGGTAATTCAGGGATTTTATGCCCGATAGGGGGGAATTCTGGTTGCGTTGGGTTCGTTCGCAAACCACGATTCGGATCGGTCGGGGGGCGGGCGGCGGCGCGCTCAACTGCATCACGAGGCTGGGCCGCGTCATTTCCCCGGGCCACAGGCCGCGCGCGGCCACCCCGCGCGACAGGGTTATGCGCAGTACCGCCGCGTCGGGCCGCATGGCGTCCAGATACGCCTCGGCCTCCGCCGCGATATCCCATGGGCAGGACAGGCCCAAAACCGCCATGCCCGCCGCCATCCGCGCCAGATGCGCCGGCAGATGCCAGGCGCGCCCATCACGCACCGCGATCGTCTCGAAAACCCCATCGCCGAGCAGGAACCCCCGGTCGGCCGGGTCGAGCCGTGCCGCCGCCGCTGGCACCAGGGCGCCGTTCAGCCAAAGCCTCGCGCTCACGCTTCGCCACCGAACAGGTTCAGCACCGGGGCCACCTTCAACCGCATTTCCGCATATTCCTCGGCGGGGTCGGAATCCGCGACGATCCCTCCGCCCGCCTGCGCGATCAGTCGGTGCGGTGTCGCCACCAGAGAGCGGATAAGGATATTGCTGTCCATCGCGCCATCGAAGCCGATCCAGCACGCCGTGCCGCAATACGGCCCGCGTCGCGCCGCCTCCAGTTCGGCGATGATCTGCATGGCACGAATTTTCGGTGCTCCGGTGATCGATCCGCCGGGCAGCGAAGCGGCCAGCAGATCGAACGCGGTTTTTCCCGGCGCCAGCCGCCCGGTAATGGTCGAGACCAGGTGGTGCACGGTCGCGAAGCTCATGACCTCGCACAGCGCCGGCACGGCGACACTGCCCAGTTGCGCCACCCGGCCGATATCGTTGCGCAACACGTCGACGATCATGATATTCTCGGCGCGGTCCTTCTCGCTGGCGGCCAGCGCCCGCGCCGCCGCCAGGTCGGCGGTGGCGTCGTCGGCCCGCCCTGCCGTTCCCTTGATCGGGGACGTGGTGACGCATCCGGCCCGATCGAGCGCGACGAAGCGTTCGGGCGAAGCCGAAATCACGTCGAACACCCCCCCGCGCAGCCACAGGCCGAAGGGCGCGGGGTTGGCCGCCAGCAGCCGGGCCTGCACGCTTGCCAGGCACAGGGCGGCCGGGCGGGCGGCGACAAAGGCCTGGGTGAAATTGGCCTGGAAAATATCCCCGGCGCGGATATAGGCGAGAACCCGCGCGACTTGGCGCCGATAGGCCGCCTCGATCCAGTCGTCGCGCCAGGTCAGGCGCGGCAGCCCGACCGGCGTGCCGGCGGCCCGGGTCGCCGCGCCAAGCCAGGTAACCGCCCAGTCCAGCCGCGCCATTTCGGGTTCGCGCCCGGCGAGGCGCGTCAGATGGACCCGGGTGAGCCGCCGCGCGTGGTCGAACCCGACCACCAGATCGAACAGTCCGAACCACAGATCCGGCGGGTCGTCCGGCGTGACATCGTGGCGCGGAGCCACACCCTGCGAGGCCGCCCCGGCCTCGTAGCCCACATACCCCGCGAGGCCGCCGCGAAACGCGAACAGACCATCTTCCGCCTCGGCCGCGCTCGCGCAGCAGGGGTCGGCGCCGGCCTCGTTCAGCAGGGCCGCCACGGCATCCAGACCGCCGACGCTCACCACCGCGCGCGGGGCCACCGCCAGATAACTCACCGGGCTGGAGACCATGCGCCGGCCCGCGCTGTGAAACAGCACGAACCGGCATCCGGCGTGATGGCGCGCGAGGTGGAACGCGGCGTCCTCGGGCGCGACCCAGGGCAGATCGCGGTGCGGCACGGCCTGTCCGGACGCGGTTGGGCTAGTTCCGCTCGTCCTGTTCCGGCTCGACTTCGAGTTCGTCCGGTATCGTATCCACGTCCTCGTCCTCGCCGGCCTCTTCCAGCACGTCCTCGTCGCCGTCGGCCACGACCTCCACCTCGATATCGGCTTCGTCGGCCACACTCGGCAGTTTCTTCTGGCGCTTGTCGTCCGCCACATTGCCACCCCGTCGCAGCCGCGGCTGCTCGGCCGGCTGCTCGGTGCCGCATTTCGGGCAGACGGCAGGTGCCCGGTTCAGATCATAGAATTTGGTCGAACAGGCCACGCAAACGCGCTTGTGTCCCAATTCCGGTTTCGCCATGACAGAGCCTCGCTTGTGCGGGCGCGGGCATTGCCATCGCCCGCGGCCACTGTCAAACGCGCGTCATGACCGTTCCGACCTGCCTGACCGTCACCCGTCCCGCCGCGCCTTTGTCGGGCACCGTGGTGGTGCCGGGCGACAAGTCCATCAGCCATCGGGCCCTGATGTTCGCGGGCCTTGCCATCGGCGAGACCCGGATCGATGGCCTGCTGGTGGGAGAGGACGTGTTGCGCACCGCGGCCGCCATGCGGGCGCTCGGCGCCGAGATCCGCCGCGATGGCGCCACCTGGTATGTGGTCGGCCGCGGGATTGGCGGCCTGACCGAGCCGGAGGACGTGCTGGACATGGGCAACAGCGGCACCGCGGCGCGGCTGCTGTGTGGTATTCTCGCCACCCATCCGCTGACCGCGACCTTGACGGGAGATGCGAGCCTGCGCCGCCGGCCCATGGCGCGCGTCACGGACCCCCTGGTCCGGTTCGGCGCCCGCTTCATGACGCGCGCGGGCCAACGGATGCCACTCACGGTGCGGGGGGCCGATGTCCCCATTCCGATCAACTATGTCCTGCCGGTCGCCTCCGCCCAGGTGAAATCGGCCATCCTGCTCGCCGGGTTGAACGCACGGGGCGATACCCAGGTCACCGAACTCAGCCCGACGCGCGACCATACCGAAAACATGCTGCGCCATTTCGGCGCGAAGCTGGGGGTCACCACCGGCGCGGAGGGCACCCAGATCACGCTCGCCGGCCAGCCCGAACTGCGCGCGGCCCCGATCACCGTGCCCGGAGACCCGTCCTCGGCGGCTTTCGCCATCGTTGCCGCCCTGCTGGTGCCGGGCTCCGCCATCCGCATCGATGGCGTGGGGATCAACACGCTGCGCACGGGCCTGTTCACCACGCTCGCGGAAATGGGCGCCGATATCGCGTTCACCGGCCACCGCCTGGCCGGCGGCGAGCCGGTGGCCGATATCACGGTGCGCCAGACGGCGCTTCGCGCGGTGGATGTGCCCGCGGCGCGCGCGCCCAGCATGATCGATGAATACCCTATCCTCGCCGCCGCCGCCGCCATCGCCGCCGGCACCACGCGGCTGCGCGGCCTGCAGGAATTGCGCGTCAAGGAAAGTGACCGCCTGACCGCCACCGCCGCCCTGCTGGCGGCCAACGGCGTTGCCGTCGCGGTCGAAGGTGATGACCTGCTGATCACCGGTCAGGCCGGCCCCCTGCCCGGCGGCGGCAGCGTGGCCACGCATATGGACCATCGCCTGGCCATGACGGGTTGCGTGCTGGGCCTCGGCGCCCGCGATCCGGTCACGATCGATGACATGCGCTTCGTGGACACCAGTTTCCCCGGGTTCATACCGCTCATGAACCGCCTCGGCGCCGGGCTGGCGACGCCATGCGCCTGATCGTGGCCATCGACGGGCCGGCCGCCGCCGGCAAGGGCACGCTCGCCCGGCGCATCGCCGCCGAATTCCGCCTGCCATACCTCGATACCGGAAAGCTCTACCGCGCGGTCGGCCGCAAGCTGCTGGAGGCCGGCGCCGATCCGGCCGATGCGGCCAGGGCGATCGCCACCGCCGCCGCGCTCGAGCCCAAGGATCTCGACCGGTCCGATCTGCGCGCGCCCGACGCCGACAAGGCCGCCAGTGAGGTCGCCGCCATTCCCGGCGTCCGCGCGGCGCTGCTCGCCTTTCAGCGCCGCTTCGCCGCCGATGGCGCCGTGCTCGACGGGCGCGATATCGGCACCGTCATTTGCCCGGACGCGCCGGTGAAGCTGTTCATTACCGCCTCACTCGAGGCGCGCGCCCTTCGCCGCTACCGCGAGCGCCAACTGCGCCGGGAAAATACCACGCTGGAGGCGGTGGAAGCCGAAATGCGGCGCCGCGATGCGCTGGACGCAACCCGTGCCGCCGCCCCCCTGCGCCCGGCCCCCGACGCGACCGTGATCGACACGACCGACCTCGATGAAACGGCGGTCTTTGCCCGCGCCGCCGACCGGATCCGCGCAGCGCTCGGGGCATAGGCGCGGCGGCCAGAGCCGCCCTCAGGCCGGCACCGGCACCCGGGCAAAGGCCAGCAAGGCCGCGCGCACCGTATCGAGCACGGGCGCCCAGGCGCCGGGCCGGGGCTGGCGGAACAGGCGCAGCGTCGGGTACCACGGGCTGTCGGCGCGGTCATGCAACCACCGCCAATCGGCCGGGATCGGCGTGATTACCCAAACCGGCTTGCCCATGGCGCCGGCGAGATGCGCAACCGCCGAATCGATGCTGATGACGAGGTCCAGCGTCGCGATCAACGCGGCGGTCGCGCCGAAATCGGCCAGGGCCGGCGCGTGATCGGTGAGCCCGAGCGCGGCGAATGCCTCCGCATCCCTGGCAGGCAAGGGCTTTTGCAGGCTTACCCACTGCACGTCGGGAACGCTGGTCAGCGGCGCCAGCATCTCCAACCTCAGGGAACGGCGGCTGTCATTGGGGTGGGTGGGCCGTCCCGCCCAGACCAGGCCCACACGTTTGTGCGAAGGCGTCGGGCGCGGCAGGAGGCGGGCTTGCCACGCGGCCACGGCCGCCGGATCCGGATGGATGTAGGCCCCCTGGCGCGGAATGGTGGAGAACTCCGTGCCAAGGATGCCGGGCAGGCTGGAAAACAGCGCGTGGGCGACGTGGCGGGGAATGTCGTCCCAGCGCGAATGCACGCTGGCAACGCCGGGTATCGGGCGCAGCAGCGGGGCAAGCTCGGGGCTGCACCCGACCACGACCTCGCCCACGAGTTTCGCGACCTGCGGTATGTAGCGCGCGAATTGCAGCGAATCCCCATAGCCCTGGTCACCCACCAGCAACACCCGATCCTTGGGCAGGGCCATGCCGTTCCATTCCGGCGTCACCATCCGCGGCAGCATGCCGCGGGCCTGCTCCAGCTTGTTGCGCCAGGCATATTCGACCCAGCCCGGGCGGAAATTGCCTTCCGCCAACAAAATCTGTCCGATGCCGAGATGGCCTTCCGCGTTATCGGTATCGCGCATCAGCGCCGCCAGAAAGCTGGCGACCGCCTCATCGCGCTCCCCCCGGTCGACATGCACCTTGGCCAGATTGACGTGGTTGCGCGGCAGGGAAGGCGCCAGCCGCACGGCTTCCCTGGCCACCGCCAGGGCGTCGTCGAGCCGATATAAAATGCGATAAATGCCCGATAAATTGCCGAACCATGCGGCCTGGGTGGGGTCCAGCGCCACGGCGCGTTCCAGCAGGCGAGCGGCCTCGCCCAATCGGCCGCGATGCGCCTCGATCGCGCCCAGCACGGCCATGGCGGCAGCGCAATCCGGCTTTGCTTCCAATATGTCACGGCAGACACCTACCGCCTCGTTGAAGTGCTTGCGGGCGGCGGCGGCCTCGGCTTGGGTAAGGCGCGCGGTCAGTGCCTCGCGTTCGGGGTCGGGGGCGGGGTCTTGCGGTGTCTCGGACATGGGCGATTTCCGGATCGTCGGACGTAAACAGACCCAATAAGCGGTGGTTCGTCAACGCGGCCGATGGGCGGCGTGTCGGAGTCGACATCGCCGCGACACAAAGGGGCAATACGGGCTGACCATAGCTCGTGCCGGCCGCGACGAGCGCGCGCCGGAGACGATGATGGGGGCCTCGCCGGCACCGCCCCCGAATGACGAGGATCTTGGATTTGGATGACCTGACCACCACCCGGCTGCGCTCCCCCACCCAAGCCAGCCGGGCACGACCGGTGCTCATCATTCTGGCGGTGTTCCTGCTCGCCGGCCTTGGCCTTTACGGGCTGCGCCAGGCCACCGCGCCGCGCAGGATGATCCGCGCCCTGCCGCCCGAGCCGGTCGCGGCCGCCACGGTCAGCCGCGGCGACATCTCGGTGGTGCTGGATGGCCTGGGCGCGGTCACACCGCTGGCCACCGTCAATGTGCAGACGCAGATCGCCGGCCAGATCATGAAAATCGGCTTCACCGAGGGCGAGATGGTGCACCAGGGGGATTTCCTGATCCAGATCGACCCGCGCCCCTATCAGGTGGCGCTGCAGACCGCGCAGGGCAACCTGGCGCGCGACCAGGCGCTGCTCGGCGAGGCCAGGATCGATCTTACGCGGTATCAGCACCTCGCCAACCTGCAGAGCATCGCCCGCCAGCAGGCCGAGGATCAGGCGTTTCTGGTCAAGCAATACGAGGGCGACCTCATCACCGACCAGGCGGCGATCGATAATGCCAAGCTCGACCTGATCTACTGCCGTATCACCTCGCCGATCGATGGCCGGGTCGGGTTGCGTCAGGTCGATCTCGGCAACTACGTGCAGCCCTCGGGCGCGACGCCGCTGGTGGTGATTACCCAGATACAGCCGATTTCGGTGGAGTTCACCCTGCCCGAGGACGACCTGCCGGAAATCCGCAAACAGATGCGCCTGGGCCGGCTGTCGGTTGCCGCCTACGACCGCGCCAACATCACCCGGATCGCGACCGGGTATCTGGCGGCGCTGGACGCGCAGGTGAACAACACCACCGGCACCGTGGCCATGCGCGCGATTTTTGATAACCACGACGGGGCGCTGTTTCCCCAGCAATTCGTAAATGCGAGGCTCACGCTGGAGACCCTTCACGACGCGATGACCATTCCCCTGGCGGCGGTGCAGCACGGGGCGCCGGGCACGTTCGTCTACAGGATCGGCGCCGATGATAAAGTCTCGGTGACCAGAATAACGACCGGCCCGACCGATGGCAGCCGGGTGCAGGTCGTCTCCGGTCTTGCCGTGGGCGACCGGGTCGTGACCGATGGGGTCGACCGTCTGCGCGACGGCTCGGAGGTTACCATTCCCGCCGCGCCGCCGGGCAGATAATCGCGGCCCGCAGCGCGCCCATGAGCCCGTCCCGCCCGTTCATCCTGCGCCCCGTGGGCACGTCGCTGCTGATGGTGGCGGTGCTGCTGGTCGGCCTCGTCGGCTATCTGTTTCTGCCGGTCTCGGCGCTGCCACAGGTCGATTTTCCGACCATCACGGTGCAGACCTTCTATCCGGGCGCCAGCCCCGATGTCATGGCCACGGCGGTCACCGCGCCGCTGGAACGGCAATTCGGGCAAATGGAGGGCCTCGCGCAGATGAGCTCGCAAAGCTCGGGCGGGGCCAGTCTGATCACGCTGCAATTCTCGCTCGCGATCAGCCTCGATGTCGCGGAGCAGGAAGTTCAGGAAGCGATCAACGCCGCCAACAGCCTGTTGCCGTCCAACCTGCCGATGCCGCCCGTCTATGCCAAGGTCAACCCCGCCGACGCACCGGTGATGACGCTCGCCGTTTCGTCCGCCACATTGCCCCTTCCGGCGGTTCAGGATCTGGCCAATACCCGTCTCGCTGAAAAAATCTCGCAACTGCCCGGGGTCGGACTGGTTTCCCTGAGCGGCGGCCAGCGCCCCGCCATCCGTATTCTCATCAACCCCGCGGCGATGGCCGGCTACGGGCTCGCGATCGATGATCTGCGCACCACCATCGGCAACGAGAATACCAATCTGCCGAAGGGCAGCTTCCAGGACGCGACCACCGCCAGCACCATCGACGACAACGACCAGATCGCCTCGATTGCGCAATACATGAACCTGGTGGTCGCCTACCGGAACGGGTCGCCGATCCGGCTGCGCAATATCGCGCGCGCGGAACGCGGCGCCGAGGATACGGAATTATCGGCCTGGGCCAATCATACGCCGGCCATCATTCTCAGCATCCAGAAACAACCCGGATCGAATGTCATCGCAGTGGTGCGCGGCATCAGAAGATTGCTGCCTCAGCTGCGGATGGCGCTGCCGGCGGCGGTGAACGTTCGCGTGCTCAGCGACCAGACCGAGACGATCCGGGCTTCGGTCCGCGACGTGGAGCTCGAACTGGCGCTGGCGGTGGTGCTGGTGGTCGCGGTCATATTCGTGTTTCTGCGTAATCTTCCAGCGACGCTGATCCCCAGCCTGTCGGTGCCGCTATCCATCATCGGCACGCTCGCGATCATGTATCTGCTGGGGTTCAGCCTGGATAATCTGTCGCTGATGGCGCTCACCATCTCGGCCGGCTTCGTCGTCGATGACGCGATTGTCATGATCGAGAATATCGCGCGCTACGTGGAACACGGCATGGCGCCCCTGGAGGCCGCGCTCAAAGGGTCGAGCGAAATCGGCTTCACCATCGTCAGCCTGACCGTCAGCCTGATCGCGGTGCTGATACCGCTCCTGTTCATGGGCGATGTGGTGGGACGACTGTTCCATGAATTCGCGATGACGCTGACCGCGACCATCGTGCTGTCGGCTGTCGTGTCGCTCACCCTCGTGCCGATGTTGTGTGCGTTGCTGGTCAAGCCGCGCCCCGAGGCGGCCAAGCTGCCGATCGACCAGAAACTCGACCGCGCCTTCGACCGCCTGGTGCAGGGCTACGGGCGCGCGCTGGACTGGGTTCTGGACCGGGAAGTTCTTTTTCTCGTGATATCCACCCTGACCGTTGGTTTGACGGTCGCGCAGTATATCGAAATCCCGAAAGGCTTCTTCCCGACCCAGGATACCGGTGTCATCGCCGGCATCTCGACCGCCGCCCCGGACATCTCGTTCAAGGCCATGTCGGCGCATCAGCAGGCACTGGCGCGCGTCATCATGGCCGATCGTGACGTGCAGACGGTCGCCTCCTACATCGGAGTGGATGGTCAGAACGCAACCCTGAACCAGGGCCGGTTCCAGATCGTGCTGAAGCCGCTCGGCCAACGCGGCGACAATGTGCGGGCCGTGATGCGCAGGCTTCGCGCCGAGACCGGGAATATTCCCGGCATTTCACTCACCATGAAGCCGGTGCAGGAACTGACGATAGACAGCACCCAGGGCAAAGGCGAATACCACTTCTTTCTCGAAAGCTCGGACGCGACGGATTTTCCGGTATGGGTGCCGCGTCTGATCCGGGCGCTGGCGGCGCTGCCACAATTCCGGGATGTCACGACCGATCTCTCCAATGACGCGCGCGGCCTGAACATCGTCGTCGATCGCGAAACCGCGGCGCGGTTCGGCATCACCCCGGTGACCGTGGATAACGCGCTCTACGACGCGTTCGGGCAGCGTATCATCTCGACGCTTTATACCCAGACCAACCAATATCGGGTCGTGCTGCAGGCCGATATCCACGACGCGACGTCACTGCGCTCGGCGCTGCAATCGATCTATCTGCCGTCGGCGACGGCCAATCTGGGCCAGGTGCCGCTGGCCGCGATCGTGCATCTCCAGACAGGCCCGGCGCCGCTCATGATCGAGCATCTCGGGCAATTTCCGGCGGTATCGATTTCATTCAATCTCGCGCGCGGCACCTCTCTCGGCGCGGCGGTGACCGATATCAACCGGGCCGAGCGGCAGATCGGACTGCCTGGACATATTACTACGGCCTATGAAGGCGCCTTATCGGCGCTCAGTGCCGCGCTTGCCAATGAAGTGGCCTTGCTGATTGCGGCCATCGTCACGGTCTATATCGTTCTCGGGGTGCTATATGAAAGTTTCGTCCACCCGGTGACGATCCTGTCCACCCTGCCCTCCGCCGGGATCGGGGCGTTGCTCGCGCTCCGCCTCGGCGGCTTCGATCTCGATATCATCGGCATCATCGGCATCGTGCTGCTGATCGGCATCGTCAAGAAAAACGCCATCATGATGATAGATTTCGCGCTGCAGGCCAGGCGCGACGAAGGCAAGCCGCCGCGGGAAGCCATTCATCAGGCGGCGCTGCTGCGCTTCCGCCCGATCCTCATGACCACCATGGCCGCCCTGCTGGGCGCGCTGCCCTTGATGCTGGCGACCGGCAGCGGCGCCGAACTGCGCCGGCCGCTGGGGTTTGCCATCGTCGGCGGCCTGATCGTCAGCCAGTTGCTGACCTTGTTCACCACCCCGGTGATTTATATGGCGCTGGACCGGCTTTCCGACCGGCTTACGGTGCGGACAGAGCGAGGTCGGGCGTGAACCTGTCCGCTCCGTTCATTCTTCGCCCCGTCGCCACCATATTGCTCACGGTGGCCATCGCGGTTGCCGGCATTTTCGCCTATGGCCACCTGCCGGTCTCGCCGTTGCCGCAGGTGGATTTTCCAACCATCAGCGTCAACGCCCAGTTGCCCGGCGCCTCGCCCGAGACGGTTGCGACCAGCCTGGCCGAGCCGCTGGAGCGACATCTCGGTGAAATTGCCGACGTCACTGAAATGACATCGACCTCCAATGTCGGCCAGACGCGCATCGTGCTGCAATTCGGGCTCGACCGCGATATCAACGGGGCCGCGCGCGATGTGGAAGCGGCCATCAACGCGGCGCGGATCGATCTGCCGACCAACCTGCTCAGCAATCCTTCGTACTACAAAGTCAACCCGGCCGACGCGCCCATGCTGGTGCTGGCTCTGACCTCGAAGACGCTTACCCGGCCGCAGATTTATGACCAGGCGAGCACGGTGATCGGGCAATATTTGTCGCAGATCAATGGTGTCGGGCAGGTGGAACTTTCGGGCTCGGCATTGCCAGCGGTCCGGGTCGACCTCGATCCCTCGGCTCTGTTCCGCTATGGTATCGGGCTCGAGGACGTGCGCTCGGCCATCGCCGGCGCGAATGCCAACAGCCCGCACGGCAATATCGACCTCGGCGCGACCCGCTACGCGCTTTACAGCAACGACCAGGCCAGCCGCGCGCGCGACTACGGATCTCTGGTGATCGCCTACCGGCACGGGGCGCCGGTGCATTTGTCCGATGTCGCGCGGATTTCCAATTCGGTTCAGGACTTTCGAAATCTCGGCCTGATCGATGGCAAGCCCGCCGTCATGGTGGTGATATTCCGCGAGCCGGGCGCGAACATTCTATCCACCGTCGATGCCGTCAAAGCGGCCATCCCCACACTGGTCAGGCTGCTGCCGAAGTCGCTCGATTTTCACCTCATGGTGGATCGCTCGATCGACATCAGGGCGTCGCTGAACGACACGCAATGGACGCTGGCGGTGGCGGTGGCGCTGGTCATCGGCGTGGTGTTCGCATTCCTCGGCAGCGCGCGCGCGACCTTCATCCCCGCGGTTGCGGTGCCGGTGTCGATCATCGGCACGTTCGGTGGCATGTATCTGCTCGGCTACAGTCTCGACAATCTGTCATTGATGGCATTGACCATTTCCACCGGCTTCGTGGTCGACGATGCGATCGTGGTGACGGAAAACATCATGCGCCACATCGAGCAGGGCACCTATCCGCTGCAGGCGGCGTTGCGCGGCGCGCGCGAGATCGGCTTCACCGTGGTTTCGATCACGGCCTCCCTGATCGCGGTTTTCCTGCCGATATTGCTGATGGGGGGCATCGTCGGGCGTTTATTCCGGGAATTCGCCATGACCCTGTCGCTGGCCATCGTGGTTTCGCTCGCGGTTTCGCTGACCACGACACCGATGCTGTGCGCCCTGCTGCTGCGTCGGGAAGGCAAGCCCGACCGCGCGGGGCTGCGGGTCCGGATCATGAGCGGGCTCAATCGGTTCTATGCCAGAACCCTGGCGGCGAGTTTGCGCCGGGCCGACCTGGTGTTGGTGGTTCTGCTGGCGACGGTTGCCTTGAATGTCTGGCTGTTCGCCGTCATTCCCAAGGGATTTTTCCCGGAACAGGATACTAGCCTGTTGTTCGGGCACATGCAGGCGGATCAGAAGACATCGTTCGAGTCGATGTCACGCAAGCTTGCCATGGCGGTGGATATCGTCCGCCACGACCCGGCCGTCCGCCACGTGGTCGGTTTTACCGGCACTGGCGGGGGCGGCGGTCAGTCGCAAACCAATACCGCCCGCGTGTTCACCGCGCTCAAGCCGCGGCCGGAGCGCGGCAGCATCGATCGGGTCATGGCGAGGTTGCGCGCCAAACTCAGTCATATTCCCGGTGCCAAACTCTACCTGCAACCCGTACAGGATCTGCGCGTCGGTGGTCGGGACTCCAATGCTCAGTATCAATTCACCCTGGAAGGTGACAGTACCAGCGAGGTGGATGCCTGGGCGCCAAGATTGCTGGCCGCGATGCGGAAAATTCCTGGCATTGCCGATGTCAACTCGGACCAGCAGGAACGGGGCGTCGAAACCTATGTCGATATCGACCGCAGCATGGCCAGCGCGCTGGGTTTGACGCTCGGGCAGATCGACAACACGTTGTACGACGCTTTCGGACAGCGGGCGGTTTCGGTCATTTACAATCCGCTGAACCAATATCGGGTGGTCATGGAACTCGCGCCGCGCTACCTGCGCGACCCTGCGATATTGAGGGATATCTGGGTCAGCACGTCGGGTGCCGGGGCCGCCGCCACCTCGCTCAGCGGTCTCGCGCCCGGGACCGTGAACGAAACCCAGGTCACGGCATCAACGAATTCCTCACTCGCCAGCGCGCCGACACGGCTGGCGCAGGGTCGGTATGCCAGCGCGGCAATCGGGGTCGCGGCCAAGAACGCGCAAGCCAACGCCATTGCCGGCAGCGGTGGCGGGTCGGTATCCACCGGAGCCGCGGTCAGCACCGGGGTGGAAACCATGGTGCCGCTTGCGGCGGTCGCGCATTTCACGACCGCCCATACGCCGCTCGCGGTCAGTCATCAGGGGTCTTATGTCGCCACCACGATTTCATTCAATCTGGCGCCAGGACATTCGCTGGGCGAGGCTCAGGCGGCAATTCTGCGTACACGCGAAGAGCTCGGGCTGCCAGCCGATCTGATCACGAATTTCGCGGGCACCGCCCAACAGTTCCAGAAATCACTGGCCAGCGAGAAATATCTGGTACTGGCGGCGGTCAGCGCGATTTATATCGTTCTTGGTATTCTTTATGAGAGCTATATTCACCCGATCACGATACTTTCCACCCTGCCCTCGGCGGGTCTTGGCGCGTTGCTGGCGCTGATGGCTTTCGGCGCGCCGTTCACGATCATGGCACT
Source organism: Pseudomonadota bacterium (assembly GCA_021782435.1). Classification (GTDB taxonomy): domain Bacteria; phylum Pseudomonadota; class Alphaproteobacteria; order Acetobacterales; family Acetobacteraceae; genus JAJXVA01. The sequence continues at coordinate 2,890 of JAJXVA010000012.1, read as the reverse complement.
CATCGGGGTCATTCTGCTGATCGGCATCGTCAAGAAAAACGCCATATTGATGATCGATTTCGCGCTTGCCCTGGAGCGCGCCGGCGCCAGTCCCCAGGCCGCGATCTATCGCGCCTGCCTGACCCGGTTTCGCCCCATCATCATGACCACCGCCGCGGCGATGCTGGGTGCCTTGCCGCTGACCATAAGTTTCGGCAGCGGCAGCGAATTGCGCCAGCCCCTGGGTATTTCCATCGTCGGCGGGCTCGCCGTCAGCCAGATTCTGACGCTGTACACCACCCCGGCGGTTTATCTGGCGTTCGATCGGTTGCGGCATGCGCGACGCAAGGCCCCGCGTGGCAAACCTGGGGCGGCTCTGGCGGCCGGAGACTGAGCGGAACGGTCCGGGCTCAGGGGCGGTTGCCAGCCGCCAGATGCGTCTCGGCGGATTTCTGCCGCGCCAGATCGTCGGCCTTGGCGCGCAGATGGGTATAGACCGGCTGCGGTTCGGCCATGATCACCTCGAGGCGGGCCACATCGTTCGGGTTTGCGGCGTCCGGGAGCGCCATGGCGCTGAGGGTGATCGGACAGTCATTGGTGAAACTGACCTCATAGCCGGCGCTGGACGCCAGATGGCGCGCCGGTTTGGGCAGGGACGTCGCATCCTCCAGGCAATGGGATACGGTTTTCGCGATGGGGTGGCCATCGGGTCCGAACTGCCACCAGGCCCGATAGCCATCCGTGCCGGATTGGCTCACCCGCATCGGCTTGCCGTATTTCGCAGCCAGGCGGTCGATCAGCCGTGGCAGATAGGGCTGCCGGCCCTCGGGAAACATCATCATGTGGTTCACGAACCAGAGTTTTCCGCCGATGAAGGCCAACCGGTAGGTGTTGTCGGGGTTCGTGCCCCTGGCTGCGATATGGGTCATTTCCGGGTCGCCCAGCGCCTGTTCCGTGGCGAAGCGGTAGTCGCTCAACTGGCTACGGGCGGCGTCCTCGGTCATGCCCAGGGTCAGGCCGGTCACCGAAATATCCGGCACGGTGGCATCTGACGTCGACGCCGGGGTCGCAGCCGGGATCGACGCCGGGATCGAGCCCGGGGTCAGGAGGGCAAGGTCAGCTGGCGTCAAGGGCGGGGGCGCATCGGGGGTATCGGCCGCGGCGGCTGCCGCGCCGGGTTGCGGCACCAATGCGGCGGCGGCCGATGGGGCCGCCAGTGGCGCCGTCAATGGGGCCGCCAATGGGGCCGCGCCACCTGGCAGGGCGGATGTGGCGTCAGATCCACTCCCGGCGGCCGCGGGCGCCGGCGCGAAATCGACGTTGGCAATGGTGAAACGCTGCGGAAGGCCGCCGATGTCACACGTGACATCGGATGTGCCGACATGGACTTTTACGGCCGTGACGCGCAGGCCCGGTCCCACGTCCAGGCAGTCACCCTGGACCTTGAGGATATCCCAGGCCGGGGCATGATGCCCCTCGGTGCGGACAGAGCCGTCATCGCGGGTAAGTTTTTCGAGAACCGAGGCAGAGCGGCACATCAGCCCCGGGTGCACCGCAACCAGGTCCTCGGCGTGAACCAGACGCGGCAGGGCGGCCAGCAGGCAAACCCCGGCCAACCCCCAGGGCCAACGCGTGACCGGGCGCCGCACACAAACCCGGCCCGACCGCTGCCAGCGATTTTTTGGAATTTCTGCAATCCTGCCCGAGCGCATTTCGCCCTCCGTGCCCCACCATAGGTTGGCTGGCCACGAGAATGACTCAGGAAATGATAACGGATTGCTACGACGTGTTGCGAAACATGTAAGCCCGCACTGTATCCTATCGGAAACTCGGGAAACCGCCAGCCCTCTGTGGCGAATGTACGGCAAATCCATGGACGGTGTGACGGGCGAGCCACGCCGGATCTTGCGGAACTCAGGCGGCCTGTGCCTGGCGCGCCAGTCGCGATAGATTGGCCAGAATTTCCCGCGCCGCCTTCAGCCGCTGGGCCAGGTCCATTTCCCGGACGAGCGCCAGCTTGTGGTCCGGACGCAATTTCAACTGGCTGACCACGCCGGATTTGCCGGCACCGAGCCATGCGATCAGGCCGCTCGGATTGCCGAACCGGTTCCCGCGAAAGCTCACCACCATGCCTTTCGGCCCGGCCTCGAGCTTTTCCACGCCGGCTTCCCGGCACAGGCGTTTCATCGTCACCACCTGCAGCAGGTTTTCCACTTCCGGGGGCAGCTTGCCGAACCGGTCCACCAGTTCGGCCGCCATCGCATCGGTTTCCGCGTCGCTGGCCAGGGTGCCGATACGCCGGTAGAGCCCGAGCCGCACCGACAGTTCCGGGACATAGGTATCCGGTATCAGAACCGGCAGGCCGAGCGACAAGGTGGGGGTCCAATCCCGGTCGGCGGCGGCGGCGCGACCACGCTCGGCCCGCAATTCGGCCACGGCGTCTTCCAGCATCTGCTGGTACAGCTCGATCCCGACTTCCCGGATATGGCCGCTCTGCTCGTCGCCCAGCAGGTTGCCGGCGCCACGAATATCGAGGTCATGGCTCGCGAGGGTGAAGCCGGCCCCCAGATTATCGAGAGTTTGCATGACGTTCAGGCGCTTTTCGGCGGAGCCGGTGAGCACATGGGTGCTGGGCCAGGTGAGGTAGGCGTAGCCCCGCAGCTTGCTGCGCCCGACGCGCCCGCGCAGTTGGTACAATTGCCCGAGCCCGAACATGTCGGCGCGATGGATCACGATCGTGTTCACCGCCGGCATGTCCAGGCCGCTCTCCACGATATTGGTCGACACCAGGATATCGTGCTGACCGTCACTGAATTCGGTCATCACCCGTTCCAACTCGGTCGGGGCCAGCCGGCCATGTGCCTGCACGATGCGGCTTTCGGGCAGGATTTCCCGCAATCTTGCGGTCATG
>JAJXVA010000179.1 GCA_021782435.1 Pseudomonadota bacterium | reverse complement strand
GGCGATGCGGCGCGCGACATCGGCCCAGGCGGCCTTGCGCTGGGCGGCCTGCAATTCGGTGATGTCGTCGAAGGTCAGCACAAAGCCACCCTGCGGCGCTTCCCGGTCGGCGGCGATGCGGGCCAGCAGCACGCGACGGCGGGCGGGCGGGCCGATATGGATCTCGGCCATTTGCTCGTCGCCCGGAGCTTCCCGGGCGGCACGCAGCAGGGGCGCGAATTCCGGCATCCTATGGTCGAGCGCCTGCCCGACCGCGGCGCGCAGATCCTGTTCGACGAGGCGGCTCGCGGCGCTGTTGGGGAGGGTGATCAGCCCGGCCGCGTCGAGCCCGATGACGCCGGCGGAAACCCCGGAGAGCACCGCCTCGGTGAAGCGCCTGCGCTCGTCGATCTGGCCATAGGCGTCCATCAGCTCGGCGCGCTGACTGGCCAGCTGCCCGGTCATGCGGTTGAAGGCGCGGGAGAGGCCGGCGATTTCGTCCTCGGTGTCGATTTCGGGCACGCGGACCGCGAGATCCCCGGCGCGGATGCGCTCGGCGGCGAGGATGAGCTTGCCGATCGGGCGCGCGATCTGATTGGCGAGAACGAGGCCGATGAGGGTCGCGGCGGCGAGCACGAGCAGGGTGACGAGGGCGAAGATGAGCGCGAAGGTGACCTCGAGCCCGGAGCGGTTCTGGTCCAGCCGGTCGTATTCGGCGACCGCGTGCTCGGTATTGCGCATGTGGTCGAGGATGGTCTCGTCGATCGGGCGGCCGATCATCAGCAGCAGCGCGGGCTGGGTGGCCATCTGCACCACCGCGCGCACCTGGCTGCCATCATGGGTGGTGAACACCGCGACCTCGCCCGAGCCGGCGACGTTGCGTGCCCAGTCGGGCGGGTGTTCGGCGGTCCAGCCCTGGAGCGAATCGGGGCCGAGCGCGCCGAGCGCCGAGGCGGCGGCGACCACGGTGCCGGTGACGGGCTCGAAAATGGCGGCAACCGTGAGCCCGCGCAGCCCGGTTTGCGAATTCAGGAACTGATTGAACAGTTTGGGGTCGGAGGCGAGCGAGGGCGAGACATTGGCCAGATCGGACGCCATGGAGGCGGCATCGGAGCGGATGCTGTCCTCGTTCAATTGCAGGTAGCCGCGCGAGGCCTGGACACTTTCGTGCAGGGCGGTGCGGACCCGGTCGTTGAACCAGCTCTGGATGCCGAGCGAGAAGAACACGCTCGCGAAGATCGACACTAATATGACCGGAATGACCGCGACACCGGCGAACAGCACGACCAGCCGGACATGCAGCTTGGACCCGGCCGAGCCGCGCCTGCGTTCGACCCAGACCCGCGTGACGCGCCCCGCGAGCACGGCGCCGAGCAGCAGCAGCAACACGGCGCTGGCCATGACCAGCAGATAGACCGTGTTGGGACCGACGCCGAAGCTGATGCCGCCAGCGAGCAGGGTGAAGGTCGCGATGCCGAGAATGAGCGCCGCCGCCGCCAGCAGCAACGTCATCATCCGGCCGAGCAGGATGTTGAACAACAACCCGGCGAGCGAACGCGGCGCGGCGCCTTCCGCGCGCGCGGTCATCAGCCGAGACCCCGGATGACGGGGATTTCGAGATCGCGGATTTTTTTGCGCAGGGTGTTCCGATTGAGCCCGAGCATGGCGGCGGCGCGGATCTGATTGCCGCGGGTGAGCGAGAGGGTCGTCTGGATCAGGGGGCGTTCGACCTCGGCCAGAATACGATCATAGATGTCGGTGGGCAGATTGCCATCGGCGTGGGCGGCGAAGAAGCCACTGATATGGCGCTCGACCGCGCGCGAGAAGGTTTCACCGGGTTGCTCGGCCGGGGGACCGGGCGGCGGGGCGAGGATTTCAGCCAGTTCGGCGGCGATGATTTCGGCGCCGATGACCTCCTGGGGATGAAGCGCCGCGACCCGCCGCATCAGGTTTTCGAGTTCGCGCACATTGCCGGGCCAGCGATGGGCGCGCAGCACCTCGAGCGCGCCGGCATCGAGCGATTTGGCATCGAGCCCGTCATCGCGCGCGCGATCGAGGAAATGCCGGGCAAGGAGGGGAATATCCTCGGTCCGTTCGCGCAGCGGCGGCAGGCGGATGGGCACGACGTTGAGACGATAGAACAGATCCTCGCGAAACTGGCCGTTGCGGATGGCGAGGCGCAGGTCCCGGTGGGTGGCGGCGATGATGCGGACATTGGCGCGAATCGGCGCGCGGCCGCCGACCGAGGTGAATTCCCCTTCCTGCAGCACCCGCAACAGGCGGGTTTGCGCCTCGGGCGGCATATCCCCGATTTCGTCGAGGAACAGGGTGCCGCCCGAGGCCTGCTCGAACCGCCCCGGGGTGCGGCTGAGCGCACCGGTGAACGCGCCGCGTTCGTGGCCGAATAATTCACTTTCGATGAGTTCGCGCGGGATCGCGGCCATGTTGATGGCAATGAACGGACCCGCGCGGCGGCGGCCGTAATTGTGCAGCGCGCGGGCGACCAGTTCCTTGCCGGTGCCGGATTCGCCATGGATCATCACGGTCAGGTCGGCGGTGGTGAGGCGGGCGATGCTGCGGTAGATTTCCTGCATCGCGGCCGAGCGACCGAACAGCGGCAGCTTGGCGTCTTCGTCGCCGGGCGCGGGCGGGGGCGCGGGCGCGGCGCTGCGGGCGGTGAGCGCGCGGGCGACGATCGCGAGCAGTTCCGCCAGATCGAAGGGTTTGGGCAGGTATTCGAACGCGCCGCTCTGCGCCGATCGTACCGCGGTCATCAGCGTCGACTGCGCGCTCATGACCACGACCCGCAGATCCGGGCGCAGCCGGCGGATGCGGGGCACGAGATCGAGCCCGTTCTCGTCCGGCATCACCACATCGGTCAGGACCAGGTCGCCCTCGCCTTCCTCGACCCAGCGCCACAGCGTGGCGGCACTGCCGGTGCTGCGCACCTGGTAGCCGGCGCGGCCCAGCGCCTGGGTCAGCACGGTGCGGATGGAGCGGTCGTCATCGGCGACCAGGATGGTGGGAGGGGGCATGGGAATTTCCGATCTCAGCCCGGATCGTCGTCGGGACAATCCGGCTGCCTGGGCAGGCGGAGGCGGAATTCGGTGCGACCGGGACGGCTTTCGACCTCGATCAGCCCGCCATGGTCACCGATGATCTTGGCGACCAGTGACAGGCCGAGCCCCGAGCCGGTGCGCCGTGTGGTGATGAAGGGTTCGAACAGGTGCGGGCGGATATCGTCGCTGATGCCGGGGCCGTTGTCGCGGACCGCAACCACCAGCGGCAGCGCCACCGGCTGGCCGGCGCCCGCGACCATCAGCCGGGGGCCATGATCGAAGCGGGTGATGAGGGTGATTTCGCCGTCGATGGCGTCGCCCTCGGTCAGCGCCTCGGCCGCGTTCTTGACCAGGTTCAGCAGCACCTGGACCAGTTGGTCGCGGTTGCCGCTGACCGCCGGCAGGGAGGGATCGTATTGCTCGACGATACGCAGATGGGCGGCAAAACCGGTTTCGGCGATACGGCGGACATGGCCGAGCACGCGATGGATGTTGACCGGTCCGCGCACGATCGGCTTGTCGCCGAATTCCTCCATCCGATCGACCAGGTCGCGGATCCGGTCGGCCTCGTCACGGATCAGCACCGCAAGTTCGCGGTCACGCGGCGGCAGGGTGGGCTCCAGCAACTGGGCGGCGCCGCGAATGCCGGATAACGGGTTTTTCACCTCGTGGGCCAGGATCGCGGCCATGCCGGCCACGCTGCGCGCGGCGCCGCGATAGGCCAGTTGGCGGTCGAGCGCGCGGGCGCCGGAGGAATCGTGAAAGGTCAGCAGCACCGAGCCCGTCGATTCGGCCAGCAGCGCCGCCTGGACGGCGATGCAGGTGCGCTCCAGCCTCGGGCCGCTGAGTGTCAGATCATGGTCGGAGACGGTGATACCGGAAGCGCGCACCTGGGCGATGAGGAGGAATAGCGGGCAGTCGGCGGCCAGGACATCGGTCAGGGCGAGATGACGCAACTGGCCGAGCGAGTGGCCGAAAAAATGCTCGGCGGCGGTGTTGGCGCAGGTGAAGCGGTTGGCCGCGTCGATGACCGCCAGGGGCAGCGGTAACGCGGCGATCAGGGCGGCGGGGTCCGGCAGGTCATCCTGGGTGGCGGAGCGGGGCGGCGGGCGGACGGCGGCAAGGCCACCGCGAATGACCATCCGGCTCATGCGGCGAGGTCCGCCGCCTCGGGTTCGGCCGGGGCAAGCTCGGTGGCGGTGGGCTCGGGCGGCGCGACGCCGCGTTCGATCAGCGGATCGTAGAAGCGGTCGATCCGGGCGAGCACGGCGGGAACGTCCGCGACGCGGGTGATGGTTGCGCGGAATTCCGCCGAGCCAGGCAGGCCGCGCGTATACCAGGCGATGTGCTTGCGCGCGACCCGCAGGCCGGGCTCGGTGCCGTAATGGGCCAGCATGGCGTGGTAATGTTCGAGCAGTATCGCTTTCTGCGCGGCAAGGCCGGGCGGCGGCGGCGCGACCCCCGCCGCCAGCGCGGCGGCGATGCGCGCCGGCTGCCAGGGGCGGCCATAGCACCCGCGCCCGATCATCACGCCATCCGCGCCGGAAAGCCGCAAGGCGCGGGCGGCATCGTGCTCGGTCAGGATATCGCCGTTGGCGATGACCGGAAGGGTGACCGCCTGCTTGACCCGGGCGATAAACCCCCAGTCGGCCTGGCCGGTGTAGAATTGCTGGCGGGTGCGGCCATGGACGGTGACCATGGCGATGCCGCACTCCTGCGCGATACGGGCGAGACGCGGGGCGTTGAGATGGGCATGGTCCCAGCCCATGCGCATTTTCAGCGTGACTGGCA
>JAJXVA010000011.1 GCA_021782435.1 Pseudomonadota bacterium | reverse complement strand
CGGGGCTGGACGCCTTGGATAGTCTGGCTCACCGCGCCCGCCACACCGCACCCGATGAACCGGGCGCGACCTCGGTGCTCGCCGTCATCCTCCTCCAGGTCATCATCCTCATCGTCGCCCCCTACCATCCAACCGGGCAGGTCCCACCCCCCTGCGTCACCCTGTTCAGCTTCCTCGACGGCGACGATTTCAACCTCACCGCCGAATTCGCAACCATTCTCCGCGATATCCTCATCCCCCTCGTCGACGCCCTCCCCTGGCCATACCCCGATGACACGGACGACGAAGCCGGGAACGAGGCCGAGCCCGGGGCGGAATCCAAGCCAGGGGTCAAATCCGGCGCCACCAAACCCATCCCCACCCGCATCCGCGCGCCCGTCCGCGCCGCGCGCCGCCCGGCCGTGTCCTCCCTATCCCAAACGCCCCACCCGCCCCGCGCCACCCATCCCGCGCCGCCCGTTCCGCCCTCGCGAAAAAACACCCGCCACCGCCTCGCCCTTTCGCGCGTCCAAATCGTTCCGCATACGCAACGAAATCGGCAGGTATCGTGGCAGGCCCTGCCCTCAGCCCCGTCCGCGCAGCCAGTTCAGTGTAACCACCCCGCCCAGCGGCGTCGCCCCGGCCAATCCGCGCGCCGGGGCCCGCGGCTCGCCCAGATCGCTCACCACCCCCAGCGCGCCGGGAAAAGGGCCCGTCCCGCCATACAGGCTCGTCGTCACCACCACCCGCAGCCCGGCGGCGGTGGCACTCTTCACCCCGTTCAGCGTGTCCTCGAACGCGATACACGCCTCCGCCGGCAGGTTCAGGTCGCGCAACGCCGCCAGAAAAACATCCGGCGCCGGCTTCTTGTGTTTCACCTCGTCACCGGCCGCGATGACATCGAATTCCGGCACATCCCCCACCGCCCGCAGCAGCGCCATCACGTTCGGCCGGCTGGTCGTGGTCGCAATCGCCAGCTTCACCCGGGCCCGCCTCGCCTCCAGCATCAGCCGGCGCACGCCCGGCCGCAGCGCAATGCCGCCCGCCGCCACCCGCGCCGTGTAGCGGGCGGTCTTGTCCTTGTGCAGCGCCGCAATCCGCTCCGGTGTCATCGGCGCCAGGCCTTCACGCCGGATATGATAGGCAATCCGCTCCTTGCCGCCGGTCACTTCCAGCAATTCGGCGTAGGCCGCCTGGTCCCAATGCCAGCCCAGCCCGGCCTCCCGGAACGTCGCATTGAACGCCTCACGGTGCCATTCCTCGGTCTCGGCCAGCGTTCCATCCACATCGAAAATCAACGCCGCCAACGCCGCCATGACGTCCCCTCGTCCGGTTTCGCCAAAACCCTACAAGCCCACTCCGGCCATGGCCATGGCGCGCACGGCCTCGGCCGAAACTCCAGCCGCCCGCAGCCCGGCCAATGTCGCAGCCCTGTCGCGCTTGGCCAGGCGTTTTCCCCGCGCGTCGGTCACCAGCCCATGGTGGGCGTAGCGCGGTCGCGGCCAGTCCATCAGCGCCTGCAGCACCACATGAATATCGGTCGCCGCGCGCAAATCCTCGCCCCGCGTCACCAGCGTCACCCCCTGCCGCGCGTCATCATGGGTCACGCATAAATGGTAGCTCGCCGGGCAATCCTTGCGCCCCAGCACCACATCGCCGAACCGCGCCGGCGCGCACGCCACGCGTCCCATCGCCAATTCCTCATAAAACAAATCCGGTCCCGCAACCGCCAGCGCCCGCGCCATGTCCAGCCGCCAGGCATGCGCCACCGCCGCCGCCAGCAACCCGGCCGCATCCCGCCGGGTGCGGCACGTGCCGGGGTAGAGCGGCGCGCCATAAGGGTCCCGCCCGGCGCCGCCCGGTCCCGCATGCGGCGCCGCCGCGGCGGCGGCAATATCCCCGCGCGTGCAAAAACACGGGTAAATCAGCCCGCGCGCCCGCAAGGTCGCCAGCACCGCCGCATATTCATCGAAATGCGCCGACTGCACGCGCACCGCGCCGTCCCACACCACGCCCAGCCAGCCCAGATCCCGCGCGATCGCGGCCACGTGGGCGGCCGCGCATCGTCGTGTGTCTATGTCCTCTATCCGCAATAGAAACCGCCCGCCACCGCGCCGCGCCGCCGCTTCCGCCAGCAAGGCGGCGCGCGCGTGGCCCAGGTGCAAAAGCCCTGTCGGGCTCGGCGCGAACCGCGTTATCTCCGGGCTAACTGCCACCCCAGCACCAGCACCGTGCGCACAATCCGGGCGCTCGCCCGTATCGTGCCCCATAAATTCCCTGCCACCTTGGAATTCCCCGCCACCCGCCGGTAATAGGGCATGTCCACCTGCCGCACCCGCAAGCCGCCGGAAGCCGCCCGCATCTGCATCTCGAGATTCCAGCCAAATCCCATCTCGCTCATGCCAAGCCCGCGCAGCGCATCCACGCCAATCGCCCGGAATGCCGCCATGTCGCGAAAGCGCGTTCCGGTCAGCCCGCCCACCAGCGCGCCAATCGCCCAGCCGGCCAGCACCTGGTGCCACGACATGCTGCCCGCTTGCCGCGCCGCCCGGGTCGCGATCACGAAATCGGCAAGCCCGTCCCGCACCGGCCCCACGATCCGCTCGGCCAGTTCGGCGGCATCCGCCCCATCGCCGTCCAGAAACAGCAGCACCCTGGCGCCCAGCGCCTCCGCGCGCGCCACCCCCTCCGCGCACGCGGCGCCATAACCGCGGCGGGTTTGCACCAACACCTCCGCCCCCGCCGCCCGTGCCTCGGCCACCGTGCCGTCGCGGCTGCCACCATCCATCACGATCACATGGTCAACCACATCACGCGGCAATCTGGCCAGGGTATGGCCAATGGCGCCCTGTTCGTTCCACGCCGGAATGATCGCGACAATCAAGCAAAGGTCCTCGGGGCCTCGACCCGAAGCGGCCGCGAGACCGGACCTCGGCGGTCGGCTTGGTGTCGTTACCTGTTCCAGGAAAGCACCGCCGGCCTCATATGCCGCTGAACCAGTTATATCCCCGGTCAGTCCAGAACCCCGGCGGCCGGTCATTGGTCACCCAGATCGCGGTCACCCATTTCGGGTTCTTGAACCCCAGTTTCGTCGCCACCCGGATCTTCAGCGGAAACCCGAACCGGTCCGGCAGCGTCTCGCCACGCGCCGTCACCGCCATGATGGTCTGAGGGTGCAGGGCGGTCGGCATGTCCAGCCCCTCGTAATACCCGTCCGCGCATTCGAACCCCACATACTTCGCGGTCAGATCGGCGCCCACACGCTGCAGGAAGGTCGAAAGTCGCGGCCCGCTCCATTCCCCCACGTAACTCCACCCCTCCACGCACACATGCCGCGTGCGCTGGTCGGCCCGTGGCAGCATCATCAGTTGCGCCGCCGTCCATGGCCGCTTGTCGGCAATCCGGCCCGCCAACCCCAGCCGGTAGGTCGCGCCGTCCACCGGGGCGACGTCCTTCACCGGATAGAACGCATTGAACCGGAACACCGGCGCCACCTCGCCCGCCGCATATTCCCGGGCCGATCGGTGTCCGCTGAACAGCGCCGCCTGCACCCGGTCGTTCCAGCGCGAGATCGCATGCAGCGCCGTCTGCACCGCGTCGCTGTCGCTGATATCGCAGCCGGTCAGCAAACTCAGCGCGCCCAGGCTCAGCCCCCGCCGCAGCACCACCCGCCGCGCCACCGCCTGGCGCAACGCCTTATCCACGGTCATGGCATCGCCTCCGGTTGGCGGGAAGGTGGCACCTCATGGCCCGCCCGGCCCAGCACCATTGCTTTCAGGGTGTCAGGCACCAACGCCACCAGCGCCACATGCACGCACAAAAATCCAACGATCAGCGCCATGAACACGAAATGCACCACCCGTGCCGTCGGGAACCCGCCGAACAGCCAGGTCAGCCAACCCAGTTGCACCGGCTTGTAGATCGCGAGCCCCGACAGAAACATCATGCTCACACAAATTATCGCGCCCCAGTAGAACACCCGCTGTACCGCATTGTATTCCCCCAGCCTGTGTTCCAGCCGGAACGTCGCCGCGGCCTTGAAATCGCGCAGGAAGTCGCGCGGCCCCACCGGCAGCCAGTCCCGCCGGAAATGCCCCGTCACCACCCCGTTCAGCACCAGCATGCCGAACCCGAACAGCAGCAGCCACATCCCGGCAAAATGCCAGGCGATCGCGTTGGCCGTGCCCCAGTCATTACTGGTCACCGTCGCCAGATATTTATCCCCGCCCAGGGTCATCCAATACGGAAACTGAAATGGAAAAATCGGCACGTTGTCGTAAATCCGCCAGCCACTGCCAATCATGATCAGTATCGCCAGCGCCTGGCTCCAATGCCCGATCCGCGCCAGCACGCTATGCCGTTGCACGCCGCTCATGCCGTCGCCTCCATCCCTGCCGCGCGCCACACACCTCGCGCCTCACCGCACGCGAACCGCAGAAACGCCTTGGCTTCGTCGCTCTGGCCGTTTCTGGTCAGCCCACCCGAAATCGCGACCGGTGGCACCAGGTCGGCCGGAATTTCCGCAACCACCCGCACACCGCGCGCGCCAAACGCCGCGCTAGCCCGGGTCAGTCCCACCCTCTCGCCGCCTTTGGCCACCGCCGCGCGCAATTCCGGCAGCGTCGCCACCCCCACCGGTGCCGCCACCGGCGCCCGACCCGCCACCATCGCCAGCAGCCCCCGCCCATCGAAGCTCGCGGCGCTGGTCGGGTCGGTCACCACCACCTGGTATTTCGCCAGCGCCTCGGCCACCGTCAGGCTCGCCATGCCGGTGGGCCCGATCAGCACATACGGATCCCGGCCCAGCGTGGTCACGCTGTCCGCCAGTACCAGTTCGGAGGTCACCAAGGCCTGCAAAGTTGCTTCGTCCGCCATCACCACATCATCGCGCGCGCGATGGCGGATCAGCCCCATCAACCCGAGTGGCGGGGCGGCGAACCCATGCACCGCAATCCCCCTGCGTGCCCCGAAGCGCCGCCCCAGCGTCGCGCCCACCGCGCGCAATTCCGGCAGCGTGTACAAAACCACGTCGGGTGCCGGGCTGACCCATCCCCCCGCCAGCCCTGCGGCCATGGGCAGCATCAGCGCCGCGCGTCGACTCAGACTCATCGCCCATCCTTCAACACCGGCCCCGCGCCGGGCGCCGCATATAGTCGGAAATTATCGCCCGTGTCCAGCAATCGCCACCCTTGCGCGTCTGGACCGTTCCGCTGCCATGCGCCACTCGCCGGTGTCAGCAGCAAATCATCACACCCAAGCCGGATCACCCGTCCCCAATCCGCGGGTCGTGCCGTGCCCGCGAACACATGTTCGACCGCCTGGGCGTTCTGATATAATTCCGGGGTCGGCAATCGCGCGAATGCCGCCGCCGCGGCCCATCCCGCGTAACAGGAAGCGCGGTCCGCCAGCAGCGCCCAGCCGATATTCGCCGGCCACAGCGTCATCGCCGCATCGCTGGCCGGGTCGTTCAGCACCCGTGCGCCGGCCGGGGTCAGCCGCCGCACCGTTCGCCACACCCTGGCCTGCACGGCAAAATCCGCGCCCGGTGTGCGCCCGTTGAAATTATCCCATATAATCGGCCGGACCTCCCCCAGGCCCAGCACCATAACCACGCCCACCACCGCCAGCACCGCCTTCCGCCTGCGCCGTTCCCAGACCCAGGCCGCGGCAAATCCAATCCCGATCAGCAGCGGCGGAAGCATCGCCCGCCAGCCCAGATCGTTATTCAGAATCGCGCTTCGCAAGCCCCACGCGACGCCGAACGAGGCCACCGCCGCCAGCCCCAACGCCGTCTGCCACGAGCCGCGCCTCCATCGTCGGGCAAGGCCAAATCCTCCCAGCAGCACGGGCACCGGCATCACCAGCAGCGCCAGCAGTGGAAAACTCACCGCATTCAACGCCCCCAAGCCACCGGCCTGCCTGCCCCAAACCGGATAGAACGCCAGCTTAAGCGCCGCGCCCTGACCGAGCCCGGCCAGTTCGCTGCGCAGCACCGGCGACGCCAACCCCACCGCCAGCCCTCCGGCCAGAGCCGCGAGCCCAAGGTTTCGCGCCATCCCCGTCACGCCGCGCCGCGCCAGCAATCCCAGCAACACCAAGGGCATGACTACCGCCGTCGTCACTCCCCCGACCCAGGCCGAGTCCGCGGCGCCACACGCCAGCACCACAGGCAGGGTCGCCAGACCCGGCCAAACCGCCCCCGTGCTACCGGTCACCAGCTGCGCCAGCAACAAAACCGCCACCACCAGCAGGCAGGCGGCCATCAGGTGCTGGGGTGCCCAACTCGCCTGGTTGGCCCAGGCACCCAAGCCACCCGGCGCCAGCAAAATTCCGCGCGCCACCAGCGCATGCGTCACCCAACCCAACCCCGCCGGCAGCGCCAGGGCCACCGCCAGCCAACCTGGCGCGCCCAGTCGCACCGCCACCCCGGCCACCAACAGCAGCGAACACCAGGCGGTCAGGCCGGTCAACGCCGCATCCCCCCCCCAGCCGGACAGCGTGGTCAGTCGCGCCAGCATCGCCGCGAATAAATGCCACCCGTAATAATAGGGCAGAAGCCCCCGCACCCCCGGGCCCGAAACGAACGGGTTCGACGGTGGCACGCCCTCGCGCAGCATCTGGTCCACCATCGCGGCCTTCAGATGGTCGTAAACCGGCCCGGCCAGATGCAGCGCGGTGGCCGGCCCTTTGGGCATCATCGCCGCCATCGGCAGCAGCGCGATGGCCGCCGCCGCCATCACCGCCAGCCAACCCAAACGCGCCGCCGGCCCGCGAACCGGCGGTTTGGTCCACGGCCCCCATCCCAGCCCAACCGCCGCTGCCCCCACCGCCCAGGCCGGCCCGACCCTGAGCCCGGTCCACGGCAATACCCAGATCGCCAGTACCGATATCGCCGCAAATCCCAGCAGCGGCGCGACGCTCAGGGTCGGCCAGGCGGGCAAACTCAGCCGCGCCCAGCGCCATCCCGCCAGTGTGCACAGCCCCCACCCCAGCAGCACCGCCGCCAGAGCGTGTGTCCAGGTAGGAATCACCGCAGAGCGTCCGCGTTTACAGGCTCCAGCGCAGTCCGCAATTTCGGCACGGCTCTGGCGGGGTCTCGCTCGTCAACGCCTCCCGAAATGCCTGATACGCCGCGCTGTTCCATATTTCGGGCAAACCGTCGCGCGTCGCATCGCCAAGCGTGTAGGTCTCATACCCCGGCGCCGAAAACGGCGCGATACAGCAGGGCAGGGCGCGTCCATTCGCGGTGAAATACATCAGGCTCCAGGGCCGCCGGCACCCCGCCCAGCCGCGTGCCTCCTGCCGCTGCAAGCTCAACCCCGGCTCCGTCGCGCCCGAGGCATCGATCGTCACCCCCAGGCTTCGCCCCAGCGCCTCGGCCGCCCGGATCGCCGCCTGCTCCTCCGCTGCGACCTGCTCGAACAGGCTGTTCTCCGCCCGCGCCATGCCGAAGCCAGCCTCGCTGAACACCAGGCGCTGCAAGTGCACCTCGCGCACCCCCATCTCGGCCGCCAGCCGCACGAACTCCGGCAATTGCCCGATCGTCTCCTTCAATCCGGTCAGCCACAGGCTCACCCGCGGTGTGCTCGCCCCCGTCTCGGCCAGGAACGCGGTGAATTTGCCCACGTCACGCACGATCCGGCGGAAAAAATCCTTGCCGCGCACTGCCTTGTAGGTCGCGGCATCTGCGGCATCCAGGCTCACCCGCAACTCGTCCAGCCCGGTATTCACCCATTGCTGAAATTTTGCCGGGCGCAGCAGCGTGCCGTTGGTATTGAACAGCACATAAACCCCTCGCGCCTTCAGATACTTTATCATTTCCGGCAATTCCCGCACCAGCATCGGCTCGCCCACGCCGTGCAGCACCGCCCGCTTGAGCCCCGGCACCTGGTCCACGATGCGGCGGAACAAATCCAGGCTCATATCCGCGGGCGGTTCCAGTTCCTCGAAGGTGCGTGGGCAGGTTTCACACAGCAGGTTACAGCGGTTGGTCACCTCCAAATACAGGCAGACCGGCATCGCCGCCGCCTCTCGCCCGCTCTCGCGCACCGCCTCGAAATAGCGTCGCGCCATCATCTCGGGCGGGGCGCCACTCATAGGTTGGTCCATGGCGCTCATACCTCTCCGGTTTCCAGCCGCGCCGCGTCGAGCAAGCCCATCGCCGTTAACGCCACGCGCGTCGCCGGCGCCGCGCCGCCGGCCGCCAATTCCCGCCGCAGCGCCTCGAGCCCCGCCGCGTCGTCGACATCATCCCAGGTCGGCAGGGTCACCACCCGTAATCCCGCCGCCGCCGCCTGCTGCCGCGTCCTCGTCGCCACGTTGTCCGTGCTCCAGGCCACGTCGGCAAACACCGAAGGCGCCGGTCGGGTCAGCCCCAGCAGGTAATACCCGCCATCGCCCGTCGGCCCCAGTACCGCCGTTTCAGGCTCCCGCAATTCCCGCGCGGCCCGCGCCAGAACCGCCGCGGGCAGGGTCGGGCTGTCTGAATTCAATACGCAACCGGCACCGTAGCCAAGCGCGAACATCCCGCGCATCGTTTCCAGTAGCACCTGGCCGAACCCGGTAACCCCGGGCTCGGTCACCGTTTCCCCGGTCGCCACCATCAGCCGCGCTTCGACCGGCACATGTGGCGTCAGCGCCGCCGTGGCTGCCGCCGGCGCATACGCCACGAACAGATCCATCGCCTCCAACCGCGCCGCCTCCTGCACCAGGGCGCACATATCCCGCAAAACCGCGCCGCTCAGCGCCGCCGCCTGTTCAGGCCGCAAGGGCGGGCACAGCCGCGTCTTGCTCCGTCCCGGCAGCGGCGCCTTCGCCACCACCGCTACCGCGCAGCGTCCCGCAACGTCCATCCGCTCCACCATTCCCGGCCCCGATTGCCTTGATGGTGTGGTCTTAGTCAAATCCACCGGCGAATCCCAGTGAAGTTCCAGATACCTTGCACTGGAGTAAAACCATATTAAACGGATCAAGACAATAGTGCTTTAATGGCTGGACAGATCGCTAGGCTTCGTTGTCTCATGCCTTGGCATCGCGGCAGCCGAGGAAGCTTTTGTCGTTCTTCAACCCAATCTATTCCTTGGCCGGTTTCGTCGTTGGCCTCCTCGTCGGCATGACCGGCGTGGGGGGCGGCTCCCTCATGACCCCGCTCCTCGTCCTCGTCTTCGGCATCCATCCGGTCACCGCCGTTGGCACCGATCTGCTCTATGCCGCCAGCAGCAAATCCGTCGGCACCGCCGTCCACGGCTGGGCCGGCACCATCGAATGGCGGGTCGTCGCCCTGCTTGGCGCGGGCAGCCTGCCGGCAACCCTTGCCACCATCGCCTGGCTGGCCTGGCTCGGCAAACCCTCACCCCATTTCGCGCATGTCATTTCGTTCGTGCTCGGTATCGCTCTGCTGCTCACCGCCTTCTGCATGTTGTTCCGTGCCCGGCTGCTGGCTCTCGCCGCGCGCTGCTGGGGGGAACCCCACCCCCGCACCGCCGCCATCCTGACCGTGCTTACCGGCGCCGTCCTCGGCGTCTTTGTCACACTATCCTCCGTCGGGGCTGGCGCCATCGGCGTGACCGTCCTCATGCTGCTGCATCCGCGCATGAAGGTCTCCCGCATCATTGGCAGTGATATCGCCCACTCGGTGCCGCTCGCCTTCGTCGCCGGGTTTGGCCACTGGCTCAATGGCACGGTCGACTGGCCGCTATTCTTTTCCCTGACCATCGGTTCCATCCCCGGCATGATCGGCGGCAGCCTGCTGGCCGCCCGCGTGCCGGACCATTGGTTGCGCCCCACCCTCGCCCTCATGCTCGTGCTCGTCGGCGCCAAGCTCGTGCTCTGATCCGCCGCCCGCCAGGAAACCGCCCCATGCCCGCCACCTCGCGTCGCCTCACTCGTTGCCTGCTGCCGCTGGTCGCTGCGGTCATCCTGCTCGCCGCCAAGCCCGCTCCCGCCCCAGCGCCAGCCAGCCCGTCCGATCCGTTCCTCTGGCTGGAATCCGTCAACAGCCCCCGGGCCATGGCCTGGGTGCGGGCTCAGAATGCCGCCACGTTCCGTCGCCTCGGTGCCGATCCCAACTTCAAGCAGTTCCGCCAGACGGCGCTTTATCTCGCCCAGTCGAAGTCGCGGATACCGCTGCCGCTCACGTTGCACGGCACCATCACCAATTTCTGGCAGGACGAAACCCATGTCCAAGGCCTGTGGCGCGCGACCACCCCCGCCAGCTACGCCACCAAATCCCCCATCTGGCGCAGCTTGATCGATCTCGACGCGCTTTCCACCGCCGAACATCACCACTGGGTCTGGAAAGGTGCCACCTGCGCCGCCCCTCAGGACCGGCTCTGCCTGGTGGCCCTTTCCGAAGGCGGCGAGGATAAAGTCACCTTGCGGGAATTCGACACCGCGACCGCCAGCTTCGTGCGCGATGGCTTCACCGTTGCACGCGCCAAAACGGTTGCCGACTGGTTCAGCCCGAATGCCATCCTCGTCGCCACCGATTGGGGTCCCAACAGTATGACCCGATCCGGCTACCCCTTCATCCTCAAGCTGCTCCGCCGTGGCCAACCCCTTGAAGCTGCCCGCCCGTACTTCCAGGGCACGCCCGCCGATGTCGGCCTCGAAGTTCAGGCCCTCATCGATGGTCAGGGTCACCACGCCTTCATCATCCAGCGTGAGCGGGATTTCTTCCATACCGATTTCCTGCTCGCCACCGCCTCCGGCCCGGTGCCCCTCAACCTGCCGGAAAAAGCCAGTCTGATCGGCCTGCTCGACGACAAACTCATTCTCCTCACCGCGCAGTCCTGGCCCGGTACCGACGGCAAACCCATCCCCGCCGGCAGCCTCGCGGCACTTGATCTCGCCAATCCCGGCGGCAGGCTCACGCCCATTTTCACCCCCGGCCCACGCCAATCGGTGCAAACCGCCGCAACCACCGCCCACTCCATCGCCGCGGTGATCGAGGATGAGGTCCGCGGCCGCGCCGTCGTATTCATGCCCCACGGCAAAATCTGGTCATCCCATCGCCTCGAGCTTCCCGACGATCTCGCCATCAACCTGGTCGATACCAACCCCGACAACGATAGTGCCTATTTCACGGTCGAAGGTTTCCTGACCCCCACCACCCTCTACCTGGCGAATTGCACGACCACCACGCCCCCGCGCATCATCAAAGCCCAGCCCGCGCAGTTCAACGCCGCTGATGATGTCGTCGATCAGCACGAGGCCACCGCCCCGGACGGCACCAAAATCCCCTATTTCATCGTCCACCCCAGGGATATGAAATACAACAGCCACAATCCCACCCTGCTTTACGCCTATGGTGGCTTTCAGGTCAGCATGCTGCCCAACTACTCCCCCATCCTCGGCAAGCTCTGGCTCGAACGTGGCGGGGTCTATGTGCTCGCCAATATCCGCGGTGGCGGGGAATTCGGTCCCGCCTGGCATGAAGCCGCGCTCAAGACCCACCGGCAGGTCGCTTACGATGATTTCGCGGCCGTGGCTGAAGATCTCATCACCACCCGTGTCACCGACCCGCCCCATCTCGGCATTCGTGGTGGCTCCAATGGCGGCCTGCTGATGGGCGTCGAATTCACCCAGCATCCGGATCTGTTCGGCGCCGTCATTATCGAGGTTCCCCTGCTCGACATGCTCCGCTATGAAAAAATCGCGGCCGGCGCTTCCTGGGTTGCAGAATATGGCTCGGTCTCGAACCCCGCTGAGCGCGCCTTCCTCGCCCGCATCTCGCCGTACCAGAACCTCCACACCGGGGTTCACTACCCCGAGCCCTTCATCTTCACCACCACCCGCGACGATCGCGTCGGCCCGCAGCACGCGCGCAAATTCGCCGCGAAAATGGCCTCGCTCGGCCTGCCCTATTACTATTACGAATCCACCGAGGGTGGCCACGCCGCCGGCGCCAACCTGCGTGAAACGGCCATAGAGCAGGCGCTCGAATATACCTATCTCACGGAAAAAATCATGAATTGATGCAGCCGCTTCTGCCTCTGAAGAAACAGAAACGGTTTCCCTCACCGGCTTCTCCGTCGGCCTCCGCACACGATCCACGCGCTTCCTGCCCGCGCGCTTCCTGCCGGTCACCACCCGGCCGTGTCATCCCAACTGTCGCCAAAGCCGATGCGGCGCTATATCATCCCCTGATAATCGAAACGGAGTAGGGGGGTCATGCCCGCGCTCATGCTCGCCGCTTTATTCTGGCTCGCCTCCCATATCGGGCTTGCCACACCCGCCATCCGCGGTCGGGTCGTCGCCAGACTATCAGAAAAAGGATATCAGGCGCTCTACTCCGTGGTCTCGCTCGCCGCCCTGGCCCTGCTCATTCTCGCCTGGCGCCAGGCTCCGCAAAACCCGCTCTGGCAGCCGCCTCTGCTGCTCTGGCCGATCTTTCTGCTTCTCATGCTGGCGTCGTGCATTTTTCTGATCGGCGCCTTCTCCCGCGCCAACCCCACCGCCCCCGGCCCCATCCCGACCGATTATCAGGTCCGTGGCATGCAGCGCATCACCCGCCATCCCGGCCTCTGGGCCTTCGCGCTCTGGGCTTTCGTCCACATCCTCGCCAACGGTAACCTTGCCGCCCTCATCTTTTTTGGCGTCTTCCTCCTCACCGCTCTCCTCGGCATGCCCGCGATCGACGGCAAACTCGCCCGCCGCAAGCCGGAAATCTGGGCCAAACTCGCGGCCGAGACGTCCATCATTCCCTTCGCCGCCATCGCTACCGGTCGCAACCGCCTCGTTCTTTCCGAAATCGGCCTCATCCCTTCCCTGGGCGGCCTGCTGCTGTTCATCGTTCTCCTCTCGCTCCATCACAGCGTCATCGGTGTTTCTCCCCTGCCATGATCGTCCAGGTCATCGATCCGCATCGCAAAGACCTCGGCGGCTTCCAGGTCGGCCGCGTCCTGCCCGCCTGCTTCCGCCGCATGGTTGGCCCCTTCGCGTTTTTTGATCACATGGGTCCCGCCCGGTTCGTCGCCGGCCTGCCTCTCAGCGCCGATGTCCGGCCGCATCCGCATATCGGGCTCTCCACCCTGACCTATCTGTTCGCGGGGCAGATCATGCACCGCGACAGTCTCGGCACCGTCCAACCGATCGAAGCCGGCGCCGTCAACTGGATGACCGCCGGCAGCGGCATCACCCACTCCGAGCGGTTCGAGCGCGCCCGCCTTCATGGCGACACGCTCCACGGCATCCAGGCATGGATCGCGCTGCCCGAGGCACAGGAGGAAACGCACCCGGCCTTCACCCACCACGCCCCCGAAGACCTGCCGCTGTTCGACGCGAACGGCCTCACCGCCCGCCTGATCGCAGGCCGCGCGTTCGGTGCCGAATCCCCGGTTCCGGTCCACTCGCCGCTGTTCTACATCCATTGGCACCTGGCCGCCGGCGCCACCGCCGCCCTCCCAGCCGAATATCCCGAGCGCGCCGCCTATATCGCCATGGGCGAGGTTGAGGTTGCCGGCCACACGTATCCCTCCGGCAAAATGCTCATCCTGGCCTCGGGCGAAACCGTTACCTTCACCGCCACCCAGCCCAGCACACTTCTCCTCCTCGGCGGCGAACCGCTCGGCCCGCGCTATCTCGAATGGAATTTCGTCTCCTCACGCCGCGAACGCATCGAACAGGCCAAGGCCGATTGGCGCGCGGGCCGCATGAAGCTGCCCGATGCCGATAATCAGGAGTTCATCCCGCTGCCGGACGAGAACCGAAGCGAGGGCGATTCCTTTTCTTGAGAAGAATAACCATAAAAACTATTTTCCCCGTTGCTTGACGCTTGCCCGGGTTGCTCAAGCTGTTCGGCCATCTCTCGAAAAACGATAGCCTCGTTACTGTCGCGCCGCCGCTTCTTCCGCTAAGCCGCCCTCTCGCTATATAACCCCGGTAACCAATTGGGGGTATCATGTCACGCAAGGTCGCCGCCGTCTTCGGCGGCTCAGGCTTTATCGGCCGCCACGTCGTCCGCCATCTCGCCGCCGAGGGGTACACCGTCCGCATTCCCGTCCGGGACCCCGAAGCCGCCCGCTTCCTGATGACCGCCGGTGCCGTGGGCCAAATCGTGCCGCTCTATGCCGACCTGGCCGAGCCCGAAACCATTGCCCGCGGTGTCGAAAGCGCCGCTCTTGTCGTCAACCTCGTCGGCATTCTCGCCGAGACCCATCACGGCGATTTTCAGCGCATCCAGACCGATGGCGCGGCGCTCATCGCCCGGCAGGCCGCCGCCGTCGGCGCCGCCCGGTTCGTCCACGTCTCCGCCATCGGCGCCAACCCGCAAAGCGCCAGCCGTTACGGCCGGACCAAGGCGTTCGGCGAACAGGCCGTCATCGAGGCCTTCCCAACCGCCACCATCCTTCGCCCGTCCATCGTCTTCGGCCCGGAAGACCAGTTCTTCAACCGCTTCGCCGCCATGGCGCAATTCTCCCCGGTCATGCCGCTCATCGCCGGTGCCACCCGCTTTCAGCCGGTCTATGTGGGCGATGTCGCCGCGGCCATCCATCATGCCCTGACCACCGATGCCCCGCTCCCGGGCATCTACGAACTCGGCGGCCCGTCCATCGCCAGTTTCCGTGAACTCATGGGTTTCATCATGAAAACCATCCACCGCCATCGCCCGCTCCTACCCATTCCCAATCGTATCGCCGCCCTCCAGGCCGCCATAATGGAGCACCTCCCCGGCAAGCCCTTCACCCGCGACCAGTTCCTGATGCTGAACACCGACAACATCGTCGCGCCCGGTGCCCGCACCCTCGCCGATCTCGGCATCACCCCCACCAGCTATGACCTGATCGTTCCCACCTATCTCGCCCGGTACCGCCCCGGCGGCGGCGCCTCGGGCGCATGACCGCAAACCCCCGCCACCATCTTCTCATCGGCGGCCCCGGGCGGGCCGGCACCAGCTTTCTCGTGCAACTCCTCGCCGCCTGCGGCCTGCAAACCAAGCTCGCCAACGGCGAAGCTCCGGAATGGTATCCGGACGCCCAGGCCGGGCTCGAGGATCTGCCGCTCCGTGCCTTCGCCCCCCACCTGCCCTATGTCGTCAAAACCCCCCTCCTGCACCTGATGCTCGATGACGTGCTGCGCGATGGCGGTCCCATCATCGACGCGGTGCTGATCCCGCTCCGCGATCTCGCGGAAGCCGCCGCCAGCCGTGTCGCCACCGAACGCCAGCAAATGCACCGCCAGGCGCCCTGGATGGCCGATCTCGATGAAACCTGGGAGGTCTGGGCCCACACCCCTGGCGGGCTGGTCTTTTCCCTCAATCCGCTCGACCAGGCCCGCCTGCTCGCGGTCGGCCTATACACCCTCGTCGAACGCTTCAGCCGCACCGATGTCCCGCTCGTCTTCCTGTCCTTTCCCCGCATCGTCACCGACCCGGAGTATTGCCTCGCCCGCCTCGCCCCCATTCTGCCCGAAACCCTGACCCCTGCCGCCTTTCATGCCGCCCATGCCGCCACCGCCAACCAGGCCGCTATCCGCCTTTCGTCCCCGACCAGCCCCGCCGCGCCGGTCCGCCATCAACCGCCCGGCGCGCTGGACGCCATTGCCCTGAAGCGCGAAATCATCAAACTTCGTGCTCAACTCGCTGACGCCCGAAATTCAAAGACGGAATTAAAAAAGCCCGCCCTTTTTCGGCGCCTCGGGCAACGATGGAACCTTGGCCGGTTCCGGCACAGGGCCTGAGTCCGCAGCCCTGAAATCATTGCGCCCGCGGTCACGCCACCAACCGGAAAAACAGCCGTGCCGGTCCGGCGGGCGGCGCTCAAGCCGCGCAGTCCCGGAGGCTATCCATCCCCCCGCGCCCTAGGCCACGGCCATGGCCCAGGCGACCCTGCGCGGCCAAGGCCGGCTCAGGGCAGGGCAGGGCAGGGGCGGGCAGCCGGGGAAGACGCCAGATGGTCCGTTGCGAACGCAGCGAGCCATAAGACCTCAATCATATCAGGGTTCAGCGGCCTTCGCCGGCGTCCCATGCGCTTGGCATCGTCACGCCCGCGTTCCATTACTCTTGTCGGGTGCCATCACCGGCCTGACATCATAGCCATGGTTCATCGGCTCTCCCGTGCCTCGTCATGGCTCGTGCCCGTCCTAGGGCTCGGCCTCCTCGCGGGCTGCGACAGCACGGCCGAGTTCGCCACGCTCACCCCCGCCGACGCGCAGCGCCCCGTCCTGGTCATCGACTGGACGCCGGATACCACCTGGCTCGCGCGCGCCACCGTCACCTGCGCCATCACCGCCAATGGCCGCCCCACTCTGTGCCGGCTCACCCACCTCGTCGGCAATCCCGCCTTCGGACCCGTGGCGCTTGGCTTCGTTCGCTCCGTGATCTTCGAAACCGGCTTCGCCTCCGGTCAGGGCAAGCCGATAAAATCCTACGATTTCAAGGTCGGCTTCATCCCGATCGACAAATTCGCGCCCCCCCTGCAGAAGGCCGAAATCGCCTATGCGCCCGACCCCACCTACCCGCCGCGCATCGCCGATGCCGGCAAGGGTAAGGTCGATCTCACCTGCGATATCGACCCTGGCGGAAACCCCCGGCATTGCCAGGTCAGCCACATCACCGGCAATCCCGCCTTCGGCCCGCCAGCCCTGCGCGCCGCCAGCCGCGCCCATTATCTGCCGGCCTGGCAGCACGGCGCCCCGGTAACCGAGCACGCCCGCCACATCACCCTCTATTTCACGCCGCCTGTGCAATTTCCCGGCCTGCCCGGCCCCGCGCAAAATCCCTCGCCCGCGCAGGGCTATGCGCTCATCGACACCACGCCCGTGTTCTACCGGGGTGGCCCGCATTACCCATCGGAGGCGGCCTACCATAAGCAGGAAGGGGCCGTGCTCACCGCCTGCACCATCGCCACGGATGGCACCCTGCATCATTGCCGCGCGCTGGCCCGTACCGGGCCCGCGTCCTTCGCTTTCTACGCCCTGGCCTATGTCCGTCGTCAAACCTTCCGTCTGACCCGTCAGGGCAAGCCGGCCAGCGCCCCCTATTATGAAATCGTCCAGTTCACGCTCGACAAAAATAACTGGTAGCGCCCACCCGGCCAAAATCCCGGCCCCGCGTCTGACCTGAATCAAAGCGCCCGCCGCCAATCCGGCCTACCCTACCGCGTTTCAGGCAGGGTTTTCCCATGGTTCCGTTCAGCAGACTTACCGTGGTCGTGGCCGATGGCGGGCGGGCGCGCTTCCTGTCACCGCGGCCGCATCCGCCCGGCTACGCCACCGCGCAATCCATGGAATCCGTCGCGCTGCATCAGAAAACCGCGGATCTGACCGCGGATCGTCTCGGCCGCTCGTTCGAAAGCGCCTCCCCCACCCGCCACGCCATCCAGCCGCGACACGACCCGCACGACCAGGCCAAGCACGAATTCGCCGCCCGGGTCGCCGAGGCCATCAACGCCGGCATCGACGAAGCCGTGTTCGATCATATCCTGCTCGCCGCGCCCGCCCCGGTGCTGAGCGAAATCGAACACGCTCTCTCGCCCAAAGCGCGCGAGCGCCTGGTCGCTACCCTGCCAAAGGACCTGACCAGAACCCCGGACCAGGAAATCGCGGAACACGTCCTGACCCTGCTGCACCGAACCTGATCCGGGCGCGCTCTCTCGCCTTCCGGCCGCTATTCCCGTAATGCCATAGCGCATGATGGTTTCGTGACCGACGGAGTTCCCTGCATGCGCCGCGCCACAATCCTCCGGTTCGTCTGTCTCGCGCTGTGCGCTTTCCTCCTCGCCCCCGGCCCCGCCCGCGCGAGGCCGGTGCGTGTGCTCTATGCCGGCTCGCTCACCGACCTGATGGAAAACGATCTCGGCCCCGCGTTCAGCGCCGCCACGGGCCTCACCTTTCTCGGCACGCCCGGTGGCTCCACCGGGCTCGCCCACCAGATCGTCGCCAATCTCCGCCCGGCCGATCTGTTCATCTCCGCGAGCCCCAGGGCAGATGCGCTGCTGATGCCGCCTGCCGCTCACAAAATCGATTGGTATATCGTCTTCGCCCGCTCCCCCCTCGTCATCGGCTACGCGCCGCAAAGCCGCTTCGCCGCAAGCCTTCAGCGCCAGCCCTGGTATCAGGTTCTGCAAACCCCGGGGCTGCGCCTCGGTCGCACCGACCCCGAACTCGACCCCAAGGGCCGCCTCACCCTCACCCTCATGCGCAACGCCGAAGCCTTCTATCACCAGCCCGGTCTCGCCCACGCCATTCTCGGCGCGCCCGAAAACCCGGCCCAGATCCGCCCCGAGGAATCGCTCATCGGGGCCCTGCAATCAGGCGAAATCGACGTCGGAATCTTCTACGCCAGCGAAACCGCGTCCCTGCGCATCCCCAGTATTTCCCTGCCCGAGGCGCTGGCCGCCGCCGCCACCTATACCGCCGCCATTCCCACCACGGCCCAGAACCGCGCCGGCGCCATCGCCTTCCTGCATTTTCTGCTCGGTCCACCGGGTCAGGCCCGGTTGCGCGCGCATGGGTTGCAAACCCTCAAACCCCGCGCGGTCGGCGCCATCGCCCAGATACCGCCGGTATTGACCAGCCCAACCGGCGACTGATCCGGTCAGCTGGAAGCGCCAAGGCCATGACTCTGCCCCGCCCTTTGCTGCCGCTGGGCGCCTTGCTCGGCCTCTACCTCGCCGCGCCGTTTCTCGCCGGTCTCGTCCAGTTTCGCCACGCCGCCTGGGCGGGCACCCATGTTTCCGCCCTCGTCCACGCGGCCCTGGTCTCCGTTGCCAGCGCCAGTTGCGCCACGGCGCTTGCGGCCGGGCTCGGCGTTCCGCTCGGCTTCCTGCTCGCGCAAACCCGCTCACGCCTCGCCGTCGTCCTCGGCCTGATCGCGCAACTGCCGCTAGCCCTGCCGCCGCTCGCCAGCGGCATTCTGCTCCTGTTCCTGTTCGGCTACGCGAGCCCCATCGGCCGCGCCACCGGTGGCATCCTCACGGAAAGCTTCCTCGGCGTCGTGCTCGCCGAAACCTTCGTTGCCGCGCCCTTCCTGATCATCGCCGCGCGGGAAAGCTTCGCCGCCGCCGACCCGGGTCTCGCCGATGCCGCGCGCAGTCTGGGCCTCGCGCCGTTCGCGGTATTCCGCCGCATCCTGCTGCCACACGCCGCCTCAGGCCTCATCGCCGGCGCGCTGCTCACCTGGTTGCGGGCTTTCGGCGAATTCGGCGCCACCATCATGGTCGCCTATCACCCCTATTCGCTGCCCGTGTACACCTATGTCGCTTTCGGCGCGCGCGGCCTGCCGGCCATGCTGCCGGTGCTGCTGCCAACGCTGGCCATCGCCGGCGGCATCGGCCTGCTCGCCATGCGCTATCATCCGCGCCGCCGGCACGAGGTGCTGGCCCCGCCCCAAGCCACGCCGCCGCCGCCGCCATCGGGGCTCGCCATCGCCTGCGCCCGCCAGGCCGGTGCCTTCACGCTCGCCGCCGAGTTCACCACCACGTCCCGCCGCATCGCCATCCTCGGCGAATCCGGGGCGGGCAAATCCCTGCTGCTGCGCGCCATCGCCGGTCTCGACCAGGCGAGGCTCGGTGGTCTCGTCGCCCTCGATGGCACCAATCTCGCCACCCTTCCGGCCGAGGCGCGGCGCATCGGCTACGTGCCGCAAGGGTTCGGCCTGCTGCCGCACATGCCGGCGTCCCGACAAATCGCGCTCATCCCCGGCGCCGATCCGGCCCGCGCCCGCGCCCTCGCCGCCGATCTCGGCGTCGCCACCTGCCTCGATCGGTCTCCCGCCACCCTCTCACTCGGTCAATGCCAGCGGCTTGCCCTGGTCCGCGCGCTCTCCCGCCCCGATCTGCGCCTGCTGCTGCTCGATGAGCCCTTCTCCGCGCTCGACGCGTCGAGGCGCCGAGATCTGCGTGGCCGCCTTTCCGCTCTACAAACAACCTGGCCCGGCACCACCCTGCTCGTCACCCACGACGTCGAGGACGCGATCCGGCTCGCCGATTTCTGGGTCTTGCTCGACCGCGGCAGGGTGCTTCAGGCCGGCCCCGCCAGTCAGGTCTGGGCCCGCCCCCAAAACCCCCGCGCCGCCCGTCTGCTCGGCATTTCCGCAGCCGGCCACGGCACCATCACCCCCTCCGGCGGGCTCGATCTCGGGCACGGCGTCTGCCTCGAACTCGACGAGCCAACCCTGACACCCGGCACGCGCGTCGGCTTCGCCATTCCTGCCGGCGCCATCCGGCCGGATCCCGCCGCCCCCCATGCCGGTCGGATCCTGCCCGGCGCCAGGCCAGGCCAGGGCCTGGTGCGCCAGGTCCTGGCCCTTGGTGCCGCCCATCTGGCCATCGACCTGCCGCCTCCCGGCCTCGATCCGGGCGCCATCATGGTGGCCATCGCGCCCCAATCCGTGCAAATCTGGCCAGACCCAACCGGAAGCTGATCTTTCGCCCCATGCGCTCGCCGCGCCAAGCTGCCCCCGCCCGCATCGTCGCCCCCGCACGCATCGTCGCCCTGGCACGCATCGTCGCCCTGGCACCCATCGCCGCCCTGGCACCCATCGCCGCCCTGGCCCTCATCGCCGCCGGCCCCGCCCCCTGGCGGGATATCCCGCCACCCACCCCCACGGCGGCCCATATCCCGTATGGTCACACCGCGTCCGGGCAATGGCTCAATCTCTATCTGCCGGCCGGGGCGGGTCCGTTTCCGCTGGTGG
Organism: Pseudomonadota bacterium; assembly: GCA_021782435.1. Taxonomy (GTDB): domain Bacteria; phylum Pseudomonadota; class Alphaproteobacteria; order Acetobacterales; family Acetobacteraceae; genus JAJXVA01. The sequence continues at coordinate 2,477 of JAJXVA010000011.1, read as the reverse complement.
TCGCGGTACACGGCGGCGCCTTCATCTATGGCGATGCCAATAACGTGGCGCCCGGCTTCGCCAATGATGTCGCGGCCCTGAATGCGCGCGGCATCGCGGTCGCCTCGGTCGGCTACCGGCTGGCACCCCGCAGCGTGTTTCCCAAGCCGGTGCGGGATCTCTCGACCGCGCTCGCCTTCCTCGCGGCTCATGCGGCGCATTACCACCTCGATTCAGCCCGGATCGCGCTCTGGGGCAAATCGGCCGGCGCCAACCTCGTATTGCTCGCGGGCCTCGGCCGTCACGCCCCCCGGTTTCGTCGTCCAGGCCTCGCCGTGCCGCCCATCGCCGCGATCGTCGCCTATTATCCACCAACGGACTTTCTGACCCTCGACCAGGAATTACGCCAGGACGATTGCCGCCTGTCCGGTCCCTTCCTGCCGCACGACGGGCCGGGCGGACCCGAATCGAAATTTCTCGGTGTGCCGATAAAATCCCATCCCGCGCAGGACGCCTTGGCCGATCCCGCAACCTATGCCACTCAGGCGGCGCCTCCGGTCCTGCTGGTCGCCGGCACCGACGATTGCCTGGTGCCCTGGCAGCAAAGCCAGGAACTGGCCAATACCCTGATCGCGCGCGGCGCGCCCGTCACCTTCCGCCTGGTCACCGGCGCCACCCACGCCGATCTGTCGCTGGACCAGGGCGCGACCCTCGCCACCACGATGAACTTCCTCACCCGCGCGCTTCACGTGCCCCGTCCGGTCATCGAGGCCGATCGGCGTCACACCCATATGCACCCGCCGGGTTTGTAACGCGGCACCACCCCGAACCTCGCGGCCCTCCCGGCCTCATGGGGCAGCAAAGGGTCGGCAAACAGCCCCGGCCGCTGCTACTGCAACCTTGCCAGGGCCGTCGCCAGCCGGTTGGCTTCCGCCATGAATTTCTCCAACCGTTCGCGGTTTTCCTGCACGATCGCTTCCGGCGCCCGGGCCACAAAATCGGCATTCGCCAGGTTCGCGGTCACTTTCGCGGCCTCGGCCTCGGCCTTGTCGCGTTCGCGGGCAAGTCTTTCGCGCTCCGCCGCGAGGTCGATCACCTCAGCCAGCGGCAGCACCACCATGGCCTCGTCCAATATCAACTGCGCCGATCCCGCGGGCGCCGCGCCGGAAAGCGGGGCAATCTCGGTCGCCCTCGCCAGGCGGCAGATCTCGTCCCGCCAATCCGACGCGAGCCGCAAGGTTGCCGGGCTCGCATCGCGCAGGAATATCGCGGTTTTCAGCGATGGCGGCACGCCCATTTCGGCGCGCACGGTTCTAATTTCACTGATCAACCGAATAACCCAATCCAGCTCCGCCCGCGCCGCCGCCGCGCCGGGCACGGAAAAGTCTTCCGGCCAGGGTGTCACGATCAACTGGCAGGCCGGGCCAAATCCCAACGCCGCCCAGAGCGCCTCGGTCACGAACGGAATAACCGGGTGCAGCAGGCGCAAAACCACATGCAGCACATAGCCAGCCACGCGCCGCAATTCCGTCGCCGCCGCGCTCTCGCCGGCCAGGGTCGGCTTCGCCAACTCCAGAAACCAGTCACAGAACACATTCCACACGAACCGATACAGCCCCCCCGCGTAGTCATCGAAACGGAAGGAGGTCAGTGCCGCGTCCGCCTCGCCCACCGCCCTGGCGGTCGCCTCCAGCAGCCAGCGGCTCAGGCCCAACTCGGCGCTCGCCGGCGTAAACGCCGCGTCCCACACCATGCCCTGGCTTTCACAAAACCGCGCCGCGTTCCAAAGCTTGGTCACGAACGCCCGGTTCGCCGCGACCAGGGTCTCGCTCAGCCGAATATCCCGCCCAGGTCCCGCCAGAGATGCCAGCGTAAAGCGCAGCGCATCCGTGCCGTAGCGGTCCATCAACCCCAGCGGATCGATCACGTTGCCCTTGGATTTGCTCATTTTCTGGCCGCGTTCGTCACGCACCAGGGCATTGATGCAAACGGTCCGGAACGGCACCTCGCCCAACTGGTCGAGGCCCAGCATCATCATCCGGGCCACCCAGAAGAAAATGATATCGAACCCGGTGACCAGCACATCGGTCGGGTAGCGCCGTGCCAGTTCCGGCGTTGGCTCCGGCCAGCCCAGGGTCGAAAACGGCCAGATCCCGGACGAAAACCAGGTATCCAGCACATCCTCATCCTGGGTGATCGGCAGGTCGCCGGCCATCGCCCGCGCCTCCGCCTCGGTCTCGGCCACGAACACCTCGCCATCCGGCCCATACCAGGCCGGAACCCGGTGCCCCCACCACAATTGTCGGGAAATACACCAGGGTTGAATTTCCCGCAGCCACGCAAAATAGGTGTTTTCCCATTGCCGGGGCACGAACCGCGTCCGCCCGTCGCGCACCGCATCCATCGCGGGTCCGGCCAGCTTCGCCGCGTCCACGAACCATTGAGTGGTCAGCAATGGCTCCACCGCCAGGCCGGAGCGGTCGCCATGCGGCACCGCA
>JAJXVA010000178.1 GCA_021782435.1 Pseudomonadota bacterium | reverse complement strand
AATCTGGAAGCGGTCGAGGACGAGTGACGGCGAGCGGGGGGGCCACCAAGGGGAGGCGCGGGAGCATGGCCGAGTGTATCGCAGTCATCAACGCCGGATCGTCGAGCATCAAATTTGCGATCTATGAAATGACCGTGGAAAGCCCGCTGGTCTTCAAGGGCCAGATCGAAGGCATTGGCGTCGATCCGCATCTGAAGATCGTCGACGCCCAGGGCGCGGCCCTCGACGAACGCAAATTCGTTAAGGACGGCTTCGGGCACGATGCCGCGATGCGGGAGATCATCGTCACGAGCCGCGCCCAGCTCAACGGTTCCGAAGTGGTCGGCTTCGGTCACAGGGTCGAACCCGGTGCTTGCTTTGTTGGCGACATCCGGGCGGGTGCGGAAATGGGCACGTGCGATGGCGCCGGCATCTCGGACAGCATGACTTGCCGCCAGGAGGGCGGCCTCGATTACCGCTGGGTCCATGCGTGTCCCTTTCGAAAAAAATGCAGGTCGAACAACACTGGGCGGGACGAGCGGGGGGCGCAATACGCTCGTGTCCAGTATAGCGGTTGGACGGTGACAGTGGCGAGTTCTGCGTGAGAGGCGGAGCCAGCGATGGAGGTATGCGTGGTAAGGCTTGACTTCATGTGGGCCCGGGCCGCATTGCGCGACCGTGGCGCACGCTGATTTCACCCGAAATGTGTCTGGATCATCAAGGCACGAAAGGCGTAAGGGATGACGGCGATTGTGCGGCTGGCGCTTGCCCGACCCTATACGTTCGTTGTCATGGCGATTCTGATTTCAATCGGCGGGACGCTATCGCTGATCCGCACACCGACGGATATATTCCCTAATATAGGCATTCCGGTGGTGGCAACCGCTTGGCAGTATACGAATATGTCGCCAGCCGACATGGCGGGGCGCATCAGCGTGCCCTACCAGCGTGCGCTAACCACCACGGTGAACGACATCGCGCACATCGAATCCAGCGCCTATGTGGGCATGGGTATCGTGAAAACCTTCTTCCATCCGGGGGCGAATATCCGGCTGGCGAACGCGCAGACTACCGCAATTGCACAGACCATGTTGCGCAGCCTGCCGGTGGGCACGACGCCGCCGCTGATACTGGACTATGACGCCTCGACCGTGCCGATCCTGCAGCTGGCACTCTCAGGCAACGGGTTGACCGAGCAGCAATTATACGATCTGGCATTCAATTTCATCCGCACCAGACTGATCACCGTACCGGGAGCAGCGCTGCCGTTTCCTTACGGCGGGCGGCAGCGGCAAATCATGCTGGACTTGAATGCTCAGGCGCTACAGGCAACGGGGCTTTCCGCGTCCGATGTCACCGGGGCGCTGGCCGAACAGACCCAGGTTGCACCGACCGGATACATCAAGGTTGGCAAATACCAGTATGACGTGGCGTTGAACAATGCACCCGGCGCGGTGGCTGAGCTGAACACACTACCGGTCAAATACGTCGACGGGGCGGTGGTGCGGCTGGGGGACATCGCGCATGTGCGCGACGGGTCCGCGCCGCAGCAGAACGTGGTGCATGTCGATGGCCAACGCTCGGTGCTGATGACGGTCCTGAAATCAGGCGATGTTTCGACCATCGATATCGTTAGAGGGATCAAGGCGATGTTGCCGAAGGTGGTGGTCGGGCTGCCGCCGTCACTGCGGATCACGGCGCTGAACGATCAGTCGATTTTTGTGAAATCCGCTATCAATGGGGTGATGCGGGAGGGGCTGATCGCGGCGGCGCTGACGTCTCTGATGATTTTGCTGTTTCTAGGCACGTGGCGGTCGACAGTGATCGTTGCGACTTCGATACCGCTTTCGGTGCTGGCTGCCGTCATTGCATTGTCGGCGATCGGGCAAACGCTGAACGTGATGACGCTGGGCGGGCTGGCGCTGGCGGTAGGGATCCTGGTCGACGAAGCCACGGTCACCATTGAGAATATAAATTATCATCTGGAAATGGGTAAGGATATCCGCACCGCGATACTGGACGGTGCGGACCAGATCGTTGTGCCGGCATTTCTTTCATTACTTTGTATCTGCATCGTGTTCGTGCCGATGTTTTATCTGCCAGGAATTGCTGGATATCTGTTCGTGCCGCTGGCGGAGGCCGTGGTGTTTGCGATGGTGGCGAGTTTCTTGCTCTCGCGCACCCTGGTGCCGACGATGGCGATGTTTCTGTTGCGCGGGCACGAGCATGACCGCGAAGGGATAAACCCACGAGGCAATATCTTCACGCGGTTCCAGCGCGGCTTCGAGGCGCGGTTTCATGATTTCCGCCGCGGCTATGCGCGCCTACTCGGCAGCGCATTGGCAAACAGGGGCGTGTTTCTCAGCCTGTTCCTGCTGTTTGCAGTGGCCAGCCTGGGGCTGGTGCCGTTCCTGGGGCGCAATTTTTTCCCGGATGTGGACAGCGGCGCGATGACGCTGCATGTGCGCGGCCCGGTGGGGTTGCGGCTGGAGGAGACCTCCGCCCTGTTCATGCGGGTGGAGGCAAAGATCCGCGAGGTGATTCCGCCCAACCAGCTGGACACGATCGTGGACAATATCGGGCTGCCGATCAGTTCGATCAACACCACCTACAGCGCCAATGGCACGATCGGTCCACAGGACGGGGATATTTTGATCAGCCTGAACCGCCACCACGCGCCAACCGCGGGCTACATTCATGTGTTGCGACGCGAATTGCCACGGGCTTTTCCGAAGGCCGTATTTTCGTTTCTGCCGGCGGATATCACCAGCCAGATACTGAATTTCGGGTCTCCGGCACCGATCGACATTCAGGTGACCGGCATAAGCCTGGCCGCCGACCAGGCTTACGCACACCGGGTGTTAGCGGCGATCAGGCAAATCGACGGTGTGGGGGATGCGAGGATCGAACAGCCGGAAACCTACCCCGAGTTCCGTGTCGATGTGGACCGCACACGCGTGAGTAGTTTCGGCCTGACGGAAAACGACGTCACCAACGACGTGGCAACCTCAATTGCCGGCACCGCACAGGCCCAGCCACTTTACTGGCTGAACCCTAAGAACGGCGTGACGTACCCGATCGTGGCGCAGATGCCGGAATATCGACTGAACAGCCTGACCAAGTTGGGCGCCATTCCGGTGCGGCATGCGACCGGTAAGGTGCAGGTGCTCAGCGCGTTGGGCCGAGTGGTGCGCGACAGCACGCCGCCGGTGCTTTCGCACTACAATATTCAGCCGACCATCGATGTATACGCAGCGCCCGATGGGCGGGACCTGGGGGCGGTGGCAACCGATGTGCTGGCGGCGCTGCGGCGGTTGGCGCCTGGAAAGCCGGCGATCGTATCGGTGACTGTGCGCGGCCAGTTTCAGACCATGCGGACGGCATTTTTCGGCATGGGCTATGGGCTGATCGGCGCCATCGTGCTGATTTACCTGTTGATCGTGATCAATTTTCAGAGCTGGCTCGATCCGCTGATCATAATCTCGGCGCTGCCGGCGGCGCTCGCCGGCATTGCCTGGATGTTGTTTGCGAGCGGCACCCCGCTTTCGGTGCCGGCGCTGACTGGAGCGATCATGTGCATGGGGGTAGCGACAGCCAATTCCATCCTGGTCGTGAGCTTTGCCCGCGAACGGCTGGAAATTACCGGGGATGCAACGCGCGCCGCGTTCGAGGCGGGGGTGACGCGGCTGCGGCCGGTGGTGATGACGGCGCTGGCGATGATGATCGGCATGGCGCCAATGGCGATAGGGGTCGGCGACGGCGGTGCACAGAATGCGCCGCTGGGTCGGGCAGTGATTGGTGGGTTGGCGTTTGCTACCTGCGCGACCTTGCTGTTCGTGCCAAGCTTGTTTGCGGTTCTGCATGGCTGGCGCGGGCGACGGGCCGCGGCATCGGGGGGTTTTGTTCATGCCTGACGCGCCCCACACTGAGAAAATGCGGCCTCAGGATGCGGCATCGGCGCTGATTGCCGAGACCCTGGCCCCGGATGGCAGCATTCCGCGCGCGAGCGGGCATGGCGTAACCTTGGGCCTGGTTGGCCTGGCGGTCGCGTTCGCGGTAATACTTCTCGCAGGGAGCCTGACCCGGCTTTCGGCGCGCGCCGCCCTGCACCGGGCGCGGCTGGCGGCAAGTGTACCAACCGTTGCCGTTACCCATCCCGGTCGGCTGGCGCCGGCGCGGCTGGCCCTGCCGGCGCGGCTGGATGCCTGGTACCAGGCACCGGTTTATGCCCGCACCAACGGATATTTGCGGCGCTGGTTCGTGGATATCGGCAGCAATGTGCATAAGGGGCAGGTGCTGGCGACGATCGAGACGCCGGATCTGGACCAGGAACTGCACGGCGCGGTGGCAGCCCTGGCGACCGCCCAGGCGAACTTGGACCTTGCCCGAACCACGAGCGCGCGCTGGCAGAAATTACTCGCACAGAATGCGGTTTCCCGCCAATCGGCCGAGGACCGGGCCGGGAATTACGCGGCAAAGCTTGCCATGCGCAACCAGGCAGCGGCCGAGGTGAAACGCCTGCAGGCACTGACCGGGTTTCAGAACCTGGTCGCGCCATTCGATGGCGTGGTGACCAGTCGCGCGACCGATATCGGGAATTTGATCATCGCACAATCGGCGAGCAGCGCACCGCTGTTCACGGTGGCGGATGAAAGCCGGCTGCGCGTCTATGTCAGCGTGCCGCAGGCCTATGTGGCGGCCATACGGACAGGGATGACCGCGCATTTCGATGTGCCGGACCGGCCGGGGGAACGGTTTACCGCAACCGTGGTGCGCACGGCGCGGGCGATCGACCCGGGCAGTGATTCGATGCTGGTGCAACTGGAATACGATAACACCACCGGGATACTGCGTCCTGGCGCCTACGCCACGCTGAACTTCGACCAGGTCGAAGTTCAG
>JAJXVA010000177.1 GCA_021782435.1 Pseudomonadota bacterium | reverse complement strand
GGTGGATGGCATTGCCACACCCGGACCTGGCGGCAAGCCCGTATGGCATGCGCGCTCCGCCGAGGAAATTTCGCGGCTTACCGCGCTCGTGAAAAGCGCGGTCGGGTTCGATGCCAGGCGCGGCGACACGATAAGTGTGGTCAGCATGCGGTTCGATACCCAGGATACGCTGGCGGCAGCGCCACCGCCGAGCCTGGTGGCCCGAATGCTCGGGGCGACGGATCTGGGTCGCTTACTGCAGATTCTGATTTTCGGCGGGATCGCGCTGGTGGCGTTGCTGACAGTGCTGCGCCCCGCAGCGATGAAGTTGGCGGCTGGCGGGCCCGCCACCCCCGGGGTGGGGCCGGTTCGGCTGGCGGGTGGCCAGGCGTTGCTGGAAGCGCCGGACGCGCCCGCGGACGCCGAGGAGGTGATGATGAATGTCGAGTCCATCGATGGTCAGATCCGTGCCTCGTCGATCCGACGGATTGCTGATCTGATCGAAAAACAGCCCGAGGAATCGCTTGCGGTCATTCGTGGCTGGATGGCGCAGGACGCGGCATGAAAGCGGTGGAGCAACTGGACGGACGGCAGAAGGCGGCGGCGCTGTTGCTGGCTCTGGGCGAGGAAACCTGCGGCCGCATTTTTGCGCTGATGGCCGAGGACGAGATCAAGGAAATATCGCTCACCATGGCGCAGCTCGGCCGGCTGCCGGCGGCCGCGATCGAGAAACTTTGCAGTGAATTCGTGGGCGGGATTCATGGCCATGGCAACCTGATCGGGACCTTCTATACGACCGAGCAGCTATTGCGCCGCACCTTGCCACCCGAGCGCGCCGACCAGATCATGGAGGAAATCCGTGGCCCGGCCGGGCGCACGATGTGGGACAAGCTGGGCAACGTCAACGAGGCTCTGCTGGCAAACTATCTCAAGAACGAATATCCGCAGACCGTTTCGGTCGTGCTCTCGAAGATCCGATCCGACCATGCCGCCCGCGTGCTGGCTCTGCTGCCCGATAGTTTCGCGATCGATGTGGTGTTGCGCATGTTGCGCATGGAAAGCGTGCAGAAAGACGTGCTGGACGGCGTCGAGCGCACGTTACGGAGCGAGTTCATGTCGAACCTGGATCGCGGCACGCGGCGCGATGCGCACGAAATGATGGCGGATATATTCAACAATCTCGATCGCGCGACCGAGCAACGCTTCACCAGCGCGCTGGAGGAACGCAACCGCGAGGCCGCGGAACGCATCAAATCCCTGATGTTCACATTTGACGATCTGCAACGTCTGGATGGCCAGTCGGTGCAGAAGCTGATGCGCAACATTCCACGCGAGAAACTGCCGGTGGCGCTGAAGGGCGCCTCGGTGCCGCTGCGCCAGCTGTTTTTGCGCAACCTGTCGGAACGCGCCTCGGCCATACTTCAGGAGGAAATCGATCAGCTCGGCCCGGTCCGTCTGCGCGATGTCGACGATGCCCAGTCCGCGATCGTCGCGCAGGCCAAGGAGTTGGCGGCGCAAGGCGAGATCGAGCTGGTGCAAGGCAAGGACGACCAGCTTGTCTATTGATGCAGAGACGGCTTTCCGGCTTGAGGAATTCGGCAGGCTCCGCGAGGACACCGGCATAGTGTTCATCGATGATTTCGATACGCCGCCGCCCGCGCCACCGGCGCCGGCACCGGTGGTGGCGCCGACGCCGGCGCTGAGTGACGCCGATATCGAAGCGGCGCGGCAGGCCGGCTGGCAGGACGGATTTGCCGCCGCCGCCGCCGATGCCGCCATCCGCGAGGCCGATGCCCGGGCCGCGCTCGCCGCACGGCTTGGGGAGGTTGCAACCGCCAGCGCGCAAAGCCTCTCGCGGTTGGCGGGGGAGGCCGCCGATGCCATAGCCGCCAGCCTGCACCACCTGCTCGCTGCCTGCCTGCCTGACCTGTGTGACCAGCACGGCCCGCGGGAAGCCGCCGCCATGGCCGCCGCCCTGCTGCCGCTGCTGACCCCGGCGCTGGCCGTCACGGCCCGCTGCGCGCCGGCGACGCTGCCGCATCTGAGCGCACTGCTGACGCGGCAGGGGCTTGCCGGAGCGCCGGTTACGCTGGCGCCCGATTCCACACTGGCGCCTGGCGACCTGGTGCTCGATTGGGAAAATGGCGCCGCGCGGCGGGATACCCGCGCCCTGCTGGCCGGATTGGACGCCGCGCTGACCGCGATTGGCGTGCGGCCCCGGGCCGAACCCGTCATGCGCGCCGAAGCCGTGCCGGCAAAACGCCATGAAAGGGAGACCGATTATGTCTGACGAGATCGCGCTGGCCGAATTGGACGGCGCAGCCCAGACCGACGGCAACCCGCGCACCCCACGCGACATGGAGGCGATGTATGAAATTCCCGTAACGGTCAGCGCGGTGCTGGGCCGCGCCACCATTCAGGTGAACCAGTTGCTGCGGCTGGGACGGGGGGCGGTGGTGGAGCTGGACCGCAAGCTTGGCGAGCCGATCGATATTTTCGTCAACAACCGGCTCGTCGCCCGTGGCGAGGTGGTGATGGTGGACGATAACCGGCTGGGCGTGACCATGACCGAAATCGTCAAATCCGACCGCGCGGCATGATGCCGAAGATGCCGGAGCCACGCTGATGCGCCTGCTCGTGATTGGCCAGCTGACGGCCGAACTTGGCGCCGCCGCGCGGCTGGCGATTGCCCGCGGCATCAGGCTCGATCAGACGGATACGGTGGTAGCCGGGCTGCGGCTGTTGCGCAACGACGCCGGCATCGACCTGGTGCTGTGCGATATCGCGCTCGATATTCTGACGCTGCTGGACGGGCTCGGGCGGGAGCGCATGCGGGTGCCGGTGGTGGTCACGGGTGTCGACCCGGACCCCGATGCGGTCGAGGCCGCCATTCTGGCGGGGGCGCGCGATTACCTGCCCCTGCCGCCCGACCCCGAGCTGATTGCCGCGATGCTGCAGGCGGTGAGCCGTGATGCCTCCGACCTGATTGCGCGCGACCCGGTGATGCTGGCTGCGCTGCGGCGCGCGGAAACCGTGGCGCGGGCCGATGCCTCGGTATTGATCTGCGGCGAGTCGGGCACCGGCAAGGAGGTGATGGCCCGGCTGATTCACAAGAATTCCCGCCGCGCGCAGGGACCGTTCGTCGCGCTGAATTGCGCCGCCATCCCCGAGGCCCTGTTGGAGTCGGAATTGTTCGGCCACGAACGCGGCGCCTTCAGCGGCGCCGTTGCCCGCCGGGTTGGCAAGTTCGAGGCGGCGGCTGGCGGCACGCTGCTGCTGGACGAGATCAGTGAAATGGACCTGCGCCTGCAGGCCAAGCTGCTGCGGGCGGTGCAGGAACGCGAGATCGACCGGGTTGGCGGCAACGCGCCGGTGCGCATCGACGTGCGGATTCTGGCGACGACCAACCGCGACCTGGCCGCCGAAATTGCCGCCGGACGGTTTCGCGAGGATCTGTATTTCCGCCTGAACGTGGTGGCGCTGCGCGTGCCGGCGCTGCGCGAACGCCCGGGCGACATCGCCGCACTTGCCACATATTTCGCGCGGCGCTTCGCAGAGGTGAATGGCCTGCCCGACCGGCCGATCGCGGACGCCGCCATGCGCCGGCTGATGACGCATGGCTGGCGGGGCAATGTGCGCGAGCTGGAAAATACCCTGCACCGGGCGGTGCTGCTGGCGGAGGGTGACGTCATCGATGCCGCCGCGATAGAGCTTGCCCCCGGCGGTGGCGGCGGGCCGATGCCGGCCCGATCGGACGAGGCCGGGTTCGTGGCGCGAAGCATGCAAACCATAGAACAGGACGCGATCCTGCGGACACTTCAGCACACACTGGGCAACCGCACCCATGCCGCGGAGATATTGGGAATATCCATCCGCGCGCTGCGCAACAAACTAAGGGAATACTCCGATCAGGGTATCGAGGTGCCGCCGCCGCCGGGCGGTGTTTCCTCGGTCGCGGCCTGAGCGTGGCCGGACGCGGGGATTGACCGGATGGAAGCGGTGCTGAATGCTTTAGGCCTGCCCAACCGGATGGTCGCGGGGTTGCGCCTGCCACCCTGGCTCGCCCCGCTGGCGCGCCTGCGCCTGGGCAGCGATATCGGGCTTGCGCTTGGCGTGGTCTGCCTGCTTTCGGTGCTGATACTGCCACTGCCCACCGTGCTGCTGGATCTTGGCCTGGCGCTGTCGATCACGGCCTCGGTGCTGGTCCTGATGGTGGCTTTATTCCTGCGTCGGCCGCTCGATTTCACCAGTTTTCCGACACTGCTGTTGCTGACCACGTTGCTGCGCCTGTCGCTGGATGTGGCGACCACGCGGCTGATTCTTTCGCGCGGGAATGAGGGCCCCACCGCCGCCGGCCACGTGGTGGCCGCCTTTGGCGGCTTCCTGATGGGGGGCGACGTGGTGATCGGCCTCATTCTGTTCATGATTCTGCTTGTAGTGAATTTTATGGTGATCACCAAGGGATCGGGTCGCATCGCTGAAGTCGCGGCGAGGTTCAGCCTCGATGCCATGCCCGGCAAGCAGATGGCGATAGATGCGGAACTTTCCTCGGGAATGTGCGACGAAAAGACTGCCCGCCGGCGCCGCCGCGAGCTCGAGGAGGAAAGCGCCTTCTATGGTGCGATGGATGGTGCCGCCAAATTCGTCCGCGGGGATGCCATTGCGGCCCTGATGATCACGTCGATCAATATCATCGGCGGGCTTTCGATCGGGCTCGTGCAGCACGGCATGGCGCTGGCCGATGCCGCGCAGGCTTATACCACGCTGACCGTCGGCGACGGGCTGGTTTCACAAATTCCTGCCCTGCTGGTATCGACCGCCGCGGGCATCGTGGTGACGAAGGGCGGCACCGAGGGCACGGCGGACGCGGCGCTGGTTCGCCAGTTGGGGGGCAACCCGAAGCCGCTCGGGCTGGCG
>JAJXVA010000010.1 GCA_021782435.1 Pseudomonadota bacterium | reverse complement strand
CGCGAGGCGTGCCGATAGCCCGGCCGAGGCCGCGCGCGCGGGCGTGGTATTCACCATGCTGACAAATGATGCGGCGGTGGAGGCGGTCAGCCACGGCGAGACCGGGCTGCTGGCCGGGTTACCGGCGGATGGGGTTCATGTTTCGTGCAGCACGCTTTCGGTGGCCTGCGCCCAGCGCCTGGCATTCGCGCATGCCGCCGCCGACCGGCACTTCGCGACCGCGACCGTACTGGGCCGCCCACCCGCCGCGGCGTCCGGCACGCTTTACGTGATGGCCGCCGCCGCGCCGGAAATCCTGGAGCGCATCACGCCCGCACTGGACGCTTTCAGCCAGCGCATATTCCGGGTCGGGGTGGCACCACACCATGCGAACCTGATGAAACTGATTTGCAATTTCCTGATTTTCTCGACCATAGAGCAATTCGCGGAAAGCTTTGCGATTGCCGAGAAGGCCGGCATCGACCGCGCCGTGCTGCTGGAGACGCTGACCGGCAGTTTTTTCTCCGCGCCGGTGCATCGCAATTACGGCGCCCTGGTCCGCGACCGTGCCTATAGCGCGAAGGGGGTGGATGTGGGTCTGGCGCTGAAGGATACCGGCATGATGCTCGACGCCGCGCAGGCCCTGGCCGCGCCGATGCCGCTGGCATCGCTCGTGCGGGACAGATTGCTGGCCTGCGCCGCCCATGGCGAGCGCGACGCCGATTTCGCGGTTCTGGCGCGCGAGGCGGAACGCTGCGCGGGTCTCGTGTGAGCGGCGATGCCAAACCCGCGCCGGCGGGAGTTTCGCGCGGTGATTGCTTAAAAAAGGCGCTTCCGGTCATCCTGGCTCGTGGACGGGTCACACCGGGCGGCGGACAATACCCGGAAAATGCCGGAATTGCGCGAGAAATTCGGGTTGTAGAACAGATCCCTGGCCAGGATGTGGTGCCAGCGCTCGTGCATGGTCTGGTTTTCCAGGCAGAAGCGGGTCTGGTGCCTGGGGCTGTTGTCGTCGCCGCGGCTGATCGATTCGTGATGCTCGGCGAGGAAATCGGGAGTCCAGATCACTTTCCAGCCCGCCTGGCGCAGTTTCAGGCACAGATCGACATCGTTGAACGCGACCGTGAGGTCCTGCTCGTCGAACCCGCCGATTTCGGTGAAGGCGGCTTTGCGGCACAGCATGCCGGCGGCGGTGACCGCGGATAATTCCTGGGCGAGCACGGCGCGCGCCATGTAGCCGGGCGCGTCGGCCGCGAGACCGCGATGGGCGTGTTCGCCGATGCCGCCGACGCCGAGGATCACGCCGCCATGCTGCACGGTCTGGTCGGGGTAGACGTATTTGCCGCCGACCGCGGCCACACCCGCATCGGCGAGTGCTTCGTTGACCAGGACCCGCAGCCAGTCGCGCTCGGTCACGAACAGGTCGTTGTTCATGAACATCAGGAACTCCGCGTCGGTTGCGGCCACCGCCAGGTTGTTGAGGCGGCTGTAATTGAACCTCTCGGCGACGCGCAGCACGCGGACCTGGGCGATGTTGCTGACATCGGCGGCGAAGTCGCGCGCGGCCTGGCTTTCGGACCAGTTATCGACCAGTAGAATTTCATAATTCCGGTAGGCGGTCAGGGACAGGATCGCGCGCAGGCAGCGCCGGGTCATGTCCACCTGGTCGCGGTAGGGAATGATGATGGCGACCTTGGGCTCGGCGGTGAAACCGTAGGTCACGCGGTAGGCGGTCATGCCGGGCAGGGGGGTCACGTCGGCGGGAATGCCGCTTCGGGCGAGATGCGCCGCGACCGCGGCCGCGCCGGCGCGCCCGGCATAGGATTTGGCATCGGTGGTGAGCGCGGTCGAGCCTTCACTTTTGCGCCAGTGGTAGAGCACCTCCGGCACGTGGCGGATCTGCTCGGGGCGTAGAATTTCGGCGGCGCGGAGCATGAGGTCGTGGTCCTGGGCGCCATCGTAGCCGGTGTGCAGCCCGCCGAGCCGGGTTGCGAGGTCGCGCGTCATCAGTGTCAGGTGGCAGAGATAATTGTTGCCCAGAAGCAGCCGGTAATTCCAGTCGGGCTTGAAATGCGGCTCGTCCAGGTTGCCGCGCTCGTCGAGCTTGTCCTCGTCGGAGTAGAGCAGGGCGGCGCCGCTTTGCTCGGCCTCGTGGACCATGACCGCGAGCGCCACCGGTTCGAGCACGTCGTCATGATCGAGAAAGGCGACGTATTTGCCGCCTGCCTCGGCCAGGGCCGAATTGGTGGCGGCGGCGATGCCGCCATTTTTGCGGCGGAACACGGGGCGTATGCGCGGATCGCGCTTCGCGGCGGCCTGGATCCAGGCCTTGAGTTCGGCATCGCGGCTGAAATCATCGGCCAGCAGTAATTCCCAGTTGGTGTAGCCCTGGGCCTCCACTGATGCCACCGCCTCGATGAGATGGGCGAGTTTCGGCTTGAATACCGGGCAGACGATGCTGACCAGGGGAGGGCTGGCGGGTGGCGGGAGAGCCGCCGCCCGAGCGCGCAGGGCGGGGAAATACCGCGCCGCCCAGGCGCGATATTCGGTCAGGGTGGGCTCATCCTCGGCGAGCAGATCGCGCAGGCTGAGGCGCATGCGCCAGGTCTGGCTGGCGAGATCCTCGGCCATGCGCATCAGCCCATGCAGCGTGGCGCGCGCGTCATTGGGCAGGAAGGTGGCTTCGAGCGGGCTGTTGAGCAGTTCGGTGCGGTCGTTCGCGGCCAGGAAACGGAACCGCGCGGTTCGGCCGCTGCGGAATTCGACCGGCGGGACATAGGAGAACCCGCAATAGGGATCGCAACGATGGGTGAGGCCGACATCGGGGCGGAACCGGTCGGCGGTGATTTCGCCCACGGTTTCGCCATCGATCAGGACCAGCAGGCGGTTCCCGCCGAGCCGCTTGCCGCTTTCGGTATCGATGCGGAACAGCCAGCCATTGATCGCGCCGCCATCGGTCAGGCCATCGACGAAGCCCTCGAACGCGGCGCGGCGGGCGTTGGCGAAGTGCCATTCGGGGATGCTCTGGCCGAGGCGGTTGGTGAACAGGATCGGCGTGCCGTTGTGAAAGGTGAAGGCGATGCGGTGCTGCGCGCCATCGAAATACCGGTGCGGAATGTCGTAGACGAAGCCGGCGCGCGTGATGGGCAGGCCGGAGGCCCCGAGGTCGTTGCGCCGGACATCGCAGAGCAGGGTGTCGATGACATGGCCATCGAGGCGGACCGCGAGCCGCACGGGCTGGGCCGCGTGGTCGAGATCGATCGCCCAGCCGATGACCTGGGTTTCGGTGACGCGGTCG
The DNA here is from genome assembly GCA_021782435.1 of Pseudomonadota bacterium. GTDB lineage: Bacteria > Pseudomonadota > Alphaproteobacteria > Acetobacterales > Acetobacteraceae > JAJXVA01. The sequence continues at coordinate 20,193 of JAJXVA010000010.1, read as the reverse complement.
ACGAAGCCGAGCTGGCGTTGCTCGGGCTGGATGACGGTGGTGATGCGCTTGCCGCCCGCTTGCATGGTAACACTCTGATGGGCTTGGCCGCGTCGCACAAGCGGGGCGGGTCAGGCGAGCAGGAAGCGCCGGATCGCGGATTGCGTCATGGCATCGAGCAGGGCCGGGGCGTGGCCGGCTTCCGGCACGGATAGCAGGGTGGCCTTGCCGGCCATTCGCGCGGCGGTGGCGAGTTCGAGCACATCGCTGTTGGCGCCGCGCAGCGCGAGGACCGGCAGATCGAGCGCTTCCCACCAGGGCCACATGACGAGGGCGGCCGGGGGGGTGTTGGCGAATGGCACGGCGATGGCGGGGTCGTAATGCAGCGCGACCGAGCCATCGGGCAGGGGGCGGGCGGAATTCTCGGCCATCTGCTGCCACTCCGCGTCGCTCAGTCGACCGAACGGGGCGTGCACCCGGCGCAGATAGAGCCGCAGCGACGCGGTGTCGGCGAAGGGCGGCGGGGAGGCGGTGACGTAGTCGGCGATGCGGCGCATGGCGGTCTCGGGCACGAAAGGGCCGATATCGTTCAGCACCAGGCGGGTGATGGGCTGACCCGGCATGGCCGCCAGCGACATGGCGCAGATACCGCCCAGCGAGGTGCCGAGAAAGGCGACGTTCCGCCCGAGCCAGGCGAAAACCTGGGCAAGCACGGCGACATAGGTCTCGACCCCGTACTGGGCGGGGTCGGGGAGCCATTCGCTTTCCCCCCTTCCGGGCAAATCCACCGCGACCACGAACAGGCGGTCTGCGAGGCGCCGGGCCAGCGCATCGAAATCCCGTGCGTTGCGGGTCAGCCCATGCACGCAGACCAGGGGCGGGTTGGACCGCGCGCCGTGGCAGCGCAGCGCGACGCGCCGGAAGGCGTGCCCGACGAGGCAGGGCAGGAGATGGGTTTCGGGGGTGGCTGTCGGGGTCAAACGTCGAGCTCCGTGACCTCACGCGCGTGTTCGGTGATGAAGGCGAAGCGCAGTTCGGGGCGCTTGCCCATCAGGCTTTCGACCAGATTGGCGGTTTCGGCGCGGGTTTCCGGGGAGGCGATAACGCGCAGCAGGGTGCGGCTCGCGGGATGCATGGTGGTTTCGCGCAGTTGCGCCATGGGCATTTCGCCCAGGCCCTTGAAGCGGCTGACCTCGATTTTGGCCTTGCCCTTCAGGTGCTTTTCCTTGCGCGCGCGGTCACGGTCGTCCATGGCGTAGAGGCTGGTGCCGCCCTGGGTGAGACGATAGAGCGGCGGGCGGGCGAGGAAGACATGGCCGCGGCGCACGAGTTCCGGTAATTCCCTATAGAAGAAGGTCATCAGCAGGCTCGCGATATGGGCGCCATCGACATCGGCGTCGGTCATGATGATGACGCGGCCATAGCGGAGCCGGGTGATGTCGAACCGCTCGCCGATGCCGCAGCCGAGCGCCTCGATCAGGTCGCGCAGTTCCTGGTTCTGGCGCAACTTCTCGGTGCTGGCGCTGGCGACGTTGAGAATTTTGCCGCGCAGTGGCAGCACGGCCTGGGTTTCGCGGTTGCGGGCCTGTTTGGCGGTGCCGCCGGCGCTATCCCCCTCGACCAGAAACAACTCGGTCGCGGCGGCATCCTCGCGGGTGCAGTCGGCGAGTTTGCCGGGCAGGCGGAGTTTGCGGGTGGCGGATTTGCGCGGCGTGTCGCGGGCGTCGCGGCGGCGGATGCGTTCCTCCGCGCGCTCGATGACATAGGTCAGCAGATTGTCGGCTTCCCTGGGGTGATCGCCGAGATAATGGTCGAACGGGTCGCGGAGCGCGGCCTCGACCAAGCGGGCGGCGTCGGTATTGGTGAGTTTTTCCTTGGTCTGGCCCTGGAATTGCGGCTCACGCAGGAAGACCGAAACGAGACCGGCGAGCGGTGCCAGGACATCCTCGGCGGTGATGGCGGCGGCGCGCTTGTTCGCGGTTTTTTCACCCCAGGCGCGCAGGCCGCGGGTGAGCGCGTTGCGCAGCCCGGCTTCATGCGTGCCGCCTTGCGGGGTGGGGATGGTGTTGCAGAAGGAATGCAGGAAACCCGACCCCTTTTCGAGCCAGGTGACCGCCCATTCCAACCTGCCCTGCGGCGCGCCCTTGGCATCACGCGGGAGTTCCGCCTGGCCCTGGAAGGGCTGCGCGGTGACGCGGGCGGCGCCTTCGGTATCCTCGGCGAGGCTGTCGGCGAGGCCGCCGGGAAAATGGAGTTCGGCGCTGGCGGGCACCTCGTCGGTGGCAAGCGAGTCGGGGCAGGCCCAGCGCAGGCGCACGCCCTGGAACAGGAAGGCTTTCGAGCGGCAGAGCTTGAACAGCCTGGACGCCGAGAAACGCAGCGTGCCGAAAATTTCCGGGTCTGGCAGGAAGGTGATGGACGTGCCGCGGCGGTTGGCGATGGCGCCCAGGTCCTGCAGCGGGGCGACGGGTTTGCCGCGGACATAGTCCTGCCGCCATAGCCGCTTTTCGCGCGCGACCTCGACCGAGAAACGCGACGACAGCGCGTTGACGACCGAACTGCCGACCCCGTGCAACCCACCCGAGGTGGCATAAGCACCGACCCGGAATTTTCCGCCCGAATGGAGCGTGGTCAGAATGACTTCGAGGGCCGATTTGTGCTTGAATTTCGGATGCGGATCGATCGGGATGCCGCGGCCATTGTCGCGCACGCCGAGCGCGCCATCGGCCGCCAGGGTGACATCGATGACGGTGGCGAAGCCGGCCACCGCCTCGTCCATGGCGTTGTCGAGGATTTCGGCGGCGAGGTGGTGGAGCGCGGCCTCGTCGGTGCCGCCGATATACATACCGGGACGCCGGCGGACGGGCTCCAACCCCTCCAGCACCTCGATATCCTTGGCGGAATAGGTGCCGGCGCCGCCATCCTTTTCGGAAAACAAATCGTTCATGCTGCGTTCCTGTGGGTGCGGGGCAGACTACCGGCGGTGCGCGGCGACCGCAAACCCCGGGCGGGGCCGGGATGGAAAAGGGCTGGTTGCTGGCTTATGGTGTCGTCACGCACAGCGGCGACGAGGGCAGGACGATGGATATTCAAACCATAGACCAGCAATATCAGCAACTTCAGGGGCAATCTCAGCAGACCATCCAGGCGCTTCAGGTGCTCGGCGGCAAGTTGCAGGCGGCCGCCCAGGGGGGTGACCAGCAAGCGCGGGAATGGCTGCTGGACCTGCGGGAACTGGCGCTGGCGTTCAAGGCCGAGCAGGACCAGGTGGCCGGTCTTCTGACCGCCATACACGGCTTCGTGGCCAATCAGGCGCAGCAGGTTCAGGCCTACGCGCCGCAGCCGGCCGGGCCTTGGGGCGGGCAGGCGCCGGCGTATCCGCCACAGCCGGCCTATCCGCCGCAGGGATATCCTTCCCAGGGCTTCGCGCCCCAGGGTGGGGGGCTCGGTGGGATGCTGGGCGGGTTTTTGAGCTCGGGGTTCGGCCGCGCGATCGAGATGGGCGCGGGGCTTGGGATTGGTGAAGATTTGATCAACAAGATTTTCTGACGCGGCGAGCGTGGCGGCCGCGTGGGGCCGATGCGGGCGCGAGGCTCGCGCGCGGGACGATCTGAGGTTCCGGTTCGGTTCACACGTGGGGGAACCGGGTTTTCTCCGGCGCGGGGATTTCTGGCTTGCGGTCCGGCTCCGGCTTTAGCTCCGGGGGCGGGCTTACCGCGGGATGCGATAGGGCAGCAATGCCTGCACCCAGCGTTGCGAGAAGCGGGTGAGGGAGAGGCTTTCCTGGATGGCGAGGCGGGGTTGGCCGAGGAGGCGGGTCTCGACCAGGCCGCGGGTGTAGAAGGGGCTGTCCTCGAAGTTTTTGAGCAGTCTGGCCGAAGCTTCGCCATGGCAGGCGCGGGGCATGCGCCACAGGCCGCGCGGCAGTTGGGCGCGGGCGGGCATGGGCAGGACGGTGAGGGTGCCGTCGGGGTGGAAGTGCCGCGCGAGGGTGAGGCGCGACGCATCGGCGCGCAGAGCATCGTAGAATACGAGGGTACTGCCATCGGGCAGGGTGGCGCGAGACCAGTCCCAGTGGCGGAAATCGGCCTCGAGCGGGGCGCTGCCGGCATTGCTGTCGAGGTAGGCGTTGCCCTGCCAGGTGAGATCGGGGTCGGTGAATTCCAGATCGAGCCGGGCGCAGGGGGCGAGCGGTGTCCAGAAATGACGGTGATTGGGATCGAGCGGGTAGGGGCGGTCGAAGCGGGCCGCGGGGGTGAGGCGGATCTGGCCGCGCAGGCGACGCGGGATGGGGGCCGCGCGTTCGTCGATGGTGATGAGGAGAGCGCCGGATTTCGTGACGGTCAGGGCGCTGGGGCCGAGGGTGAGGCAGGTTTCTGTTTGGGTGAGCGCGCTGGCGCCACGTTCGGTCATGGCCCAGGACGGGCCGGTGATGCCGTAAAGCGCGAGGTTGAGGGCGATGTGATCGGCGGGGTTGGCGGCGCCCTTGCGGCGCATGGCGGCGTAATAGGGGGAGAATACGCTGCCGATGAAGGCGATGACGGTGACGCCGAAGCGCCCGCAATCGCTCAGCCCGTCCGCATACCACCAGCGGTAGCCATTGATGGGGACTGGCGCGTCGAAGCGCCATCCTGAAGCAGGGACAGCGCCGCCATCCGCCCCGAGAGGGCTGCCATGGGCAGGCCCGGACCCGGGTGAATGGTTCCCCCCGCGAGATACAGGTTGGGAATTCTCGTGCGTGCCCCCGGGCGGTGAAAACTGGCGTAGGGACCGTTGTTGGCCGGGCCGTAGAGCGCGCCGGAGGAAGCCGGGAAGAGGTGATGGAACATTGCCGGAGTGGTTGTCTGGCTGGCCACGCATCTGAGATGAATTCCGGTTTGGCGCAATTGGGCGTGCATGGCGGATACGGCCGCGTCGATGGCGGCGGGATCCGGCTGGCTGGCGGCGCCGGTTGCGGGGGCGTTGAGGATGCAGAACAGGCTTTCGGGCGCGGGGGCGATGGGGAGATCGGTGCGATCCTGGGCGCAGAGATAAAGCGTGGGATGGTCGGGCAGGCGGTTCTGTTCGATCTGCTGAAATTCCTGTTTGTAATCGGGCGAGAAGATGACGTTATGGCGCAGCAGAGGAAATTCCGACGCGGTGGCGACGAGGGAAAGCGTGAGGGCGGAGAGTGAGCGGGCCCGCGGCACGCGAATGGCTTTGGCCGGGGCTTGGCCGAACAGGCCGGCGGTCAGGGACGCGCAGTCGGCGTTGAGGATGATGGCGTGGGCGGGGATGACCTGGCCGCTGTCGAGGCGGACGCCGGTCGCGCGACCACCGGCGGTCAGGATTTCCCGCACGCGGCATTGGGTGCGGATGGTGGCGCCCTGCGCCTCGGCGGCGCGGGCGACGCTTTCGGCGAGTTTGTGCATGCCGCCTTGCACGACCCAGACGCCCTGGCTTTCGACATGCGCGACGAGCATGAGGGTGGCGGGCGCGGTGAAGGGATTGGCGCCGCAATAGGTGGCGTAGCGGGCGAACAGCTGACGGAGCCGGGGATCCTTGAAATGGGCGCCGAGCGCGCGCCAATACGAGGTGAAGGGGGCGATGCGCGAGATGGGCAGCACACCGGCGCGGCGGACGAGACCGAGTGGCGTGGGCAGGGGCGCGCGGATGAAGGGGGCCTCGAGGGTTTCGTAGATGCGACGGGCGCGGGCGCGGAAGCTCTGGTAGCCGCGGGCCTCGCGCGCGCCGAAAATGCGGCCGATTTCGTCCTGGGTGCGGGCGGGGTCGGCGAACAGATCGAAGCGCGTGCCGTCGGGCCAGACGTGGCGGGCGAGGGTGGCGAGCGGGATGAGGGAAAGCTCGGCGGCGAGCGAGGTGCCGCAGGATTGGAACAATTCCTCGAATACCCAGGCCATGGTGAGGACGGTAGGACCGGAGTCGATCAGGCGGCCGGCAACCTGGATTTGGCGGAGTTTGCCGCCGAGCGTGGGTTGGGCCTCGAGCACGGTGACCCGGCAGCCGGCGGCGGCGAGGCGGGCGGCGGCGGCGAGCCCGCCCATGCCGGCGCCGATCACGATGACGTGACGATCGATCATGGCGGCAGCATGGATTCCTGTTGACCGTACGTAAATAACAAATGACAGTAGGAACCGACAATCCAGGTTGACAGTCAAGGTGGTGAGACATGGATGCGGTCTCTCGGATCGAGCGGAGCCTGCACGGCGCGGTGGGGCTGGCGGACATAGCGGGGGCGCCGCCCCGACTGGCCGAGGCGATGCGCCATGCGGTGTTTCCACGCGGCGGGCGGATACGACCCCGGCTGACGCTGGCGGTGGCGGCGGCCTGCGCGGAGGATGACCCGGCGCTGACGGATGCGGCGGGGGCCGCGATCGAGCTGATGCATTGCGCCTCGCTCGTGCATGACGACCTGCCCTGCTTTGACGACGCGGCGACGCGGCGGGGACGGCCGAGCGTGCATGCGGCGTTTGGCCAGCCCCTGGCGGTGTTGACCGGGGACGCGCTGATCGTGCTGGCGTTTCAGGTGCTGGCGCGGTCGGGGGCGGCGCAGCCTTCGCGACTTGCGGCCCTGATTGGCGTGCTGGGGCGGGCGGCGGGGGTGCCTTCGGGAATTGTCGCGGGCCAGGCCTGGGAGTGCGAGGACGAGATTGATCTGGCGCAGTATCAGCGCGCCAAGACCGGAGCTTTGTTCGCGGCGGCGACGGTGGCGGGGGCCGCGGCGGCGGGGGCGTTTGCCGAGGCCGAGGGCTGGCGGCGGCTGGGCGCGCGGCTTGGCGAGGCCTACCAGGTGGCGGACGATATATTGGATGTGGCGGCGGACGCGGACGCGGTGGGCAAGCCGGTGGGCCAGGACGCGGCGCATGGGCGGCCGAGCGCCGTGGCACGATTGGGGCTGGACGGCGCGCGACGGCATTTGCGGGGGCTGGCCGATGAAGCGGCCGAGAGTATTCCGCCCTGCCCGGGCGAGGCGGAGCTGCGCCAGCTTATACGCGGTGAGACACGGCGGCTGATGCCGGCAGAGATGGCGGCGGCGGCGGCCTGACCGGCGTGACGGGTACTGGCGCGGAGGCTCCGGCGGCCAGGCCGGCGGGACAAGTCGGCGGCCTGAGCCTCGCGGCACTGGGTTGGGGGTGGCGCGACCGGATTCTGGCGGATGCGCGATTTCAACGCGTGACCGCGCGCCTGCCGTTGGTGGGTGGGGTGGCAAGGCGGGAGGCGGCGCGGCTGTTTGATATCTGCGCCGGGTTCATTTACGCGCAGACTTTGAGCGCTTGTGTAAGCCTTGATTTATTTGAATTTTTAGCCGGACGCCGGGTGAGCTTAACCGAAATTGCGGCGCGCTGTGACCTGCCGGAGCGGGGTGCCGAGGCGTTGCTGGAGGCGGCTTGCGCGCTGAGGCTGCTGAGCGTGGGGCGCGATGGGCGCTACGGGCTGGGCATGCTGGGCGCGGCCCTGCGGGGCAACCCGGGGATCAGCGCGATGGTGCGCCACCATGCGGCGCTTTATGCGGATTTGCGCGACCCGGTAGCGGTGCTGCGGGAAGGCGGCGCGGGCCTCGGGGCGATTTGGCCTTACGCGCGGGCGGGCGCGGCTGATGGCGCAGGTGCTGGTGCCGGTGACTCGGGGCCTTATACGGCGCTGATGGCGGCGTCTCAGCCGATGATAGCCGATGCCGTTCTGGCTTGCGTCTCGTTCGGCCGGTTTGAACATCTGCTGGATGTGGGCGGCGGCAGTGGACGCTTCGTCGAGGCGGTGGGCCGCGCCTGGCCGGGTTTGCGGCTGAGCCTGCTGGATTTGCCGGAGGTTGCGGCGGCAGCCGAGGCGCGGCTGGCGGCGAGCGGCATGGGTGCGCGGGTACGCTGCCTGGGCGGGAATTTTCGCGCCGGCAGCCTGCCCAGGGGCGCTGATTTGATAAGTTTTATTCGTGTGTTGCACGACCATGACGACTCGGTTGTGGCGGATTTGCTGGCGCGGGCGCGGGCCGCTTTGCCCGACCATGGCGCGGTGCTGGTGGCCGAGCCGATGGCCGACGAGCCTCGAGCGGCGGCCTATTTCAGTGTGTATCTGCGCGCCATGGGCAGCGGGCGACCGCGCCGGGCCCGACGATTGGCGGCGATGCTGCGCGCGGCGGGGTTCGGCCGGGTGCGCCAGTTGCGCGGGCCGATGCCATTGCTGACGCGAGTGATTGTCGCCGACTGTAAATCTTAGTTGACATACTAATTTGTCAGTTTAGTCTGACAAGCGGGAGAGTCGCCTGTAACGTCCCGAACCAGAACGGACCCACCGCATGGATACCATGGCCGTAGTGCTGAAGCAGCCGCGCCAGATTTCGCTTTCCCGGCTTGACCTGACACCGCCGGCGGATGGGGACGTGGTGGTGGATATGGAATGGAGCGGGATTTCGACCGGCACGGAACGGCTTTTATACACGGGCACGATGCCGGCTTTTCCTGGCATGGGTTACCCGTTGGTGCCGGGCTACGAATCGGTCGGGCGGATCCGGGCCTGTGGACGCGGGGCGGGGCAGGGCGCCGAGGTTGGCGAGCGGGTGTTCGTGCCCGGGGCGCGCTGCTTTGGGGATGTGCGCGGGCTGTTTGGCGGCGCTGCGGCGCGGGTGGTCGTGCCGGCGGAACGCGCGCTGCCCATACCCGAGGAATTGGGCGACAAGGGTGTTTTGCTGGCGCTGGCCGCGACCGCCTGGCATGCCCGCGAAGGTGGCGCCGTGGCGCCCGATCTGATCGTTGGGCACGGCGTGCTGGGCCGGTTGCTGGCGCGGATGGGCGTGGCCGCGGGCACGCGGCCGGTGGTGTGGGAAACCAACCCCGACCGCAGGCAGGGCGCCGAAGGCTACGATGTGATTTCCCCCGAAGATGACGACCGCCGAAATTACCGCTGCATATGCGATGTGAGTGGTGACGCGGGGCTTCTCGACGACCTGATCGGACGGCTGGTGCCGGGAGGAGAAATTCTCCTCGCCGGGTTCTACAGCCAGAAGATAAGTTTCGCCTTCGCGCCCGCCTTCATGCGGGAGGCGCGGCTGCGGATTGCGGCGCAGTGGCAACCGGCCGACCTGGTTGCGGTACGCGACGCGGTGCGCGACGGCACGCTGAGCCTGGAGGGGTTGATAACCCACCGGGTGGAAGCCACCGAAGCTGCCGATGCCTACCGGATCGCTTTTGACGATCCGGGCTGCCTGAAAATGATTTTGGATTGGAGGGCGTGCGTATGAACGTTCTGACCGAACCGCAGGCCCCCGAGCCCGCAGAACAGTCCGTGCCGGAGACGCAGATCATTGCGATCTACGGCAAGGGAGGCATCGGCAAATCCTTCACGCTGGCGAATTTGAGCTACATGATGGCGCAGCAGGGCAAGAGGGTGCTGCTGATTGGCTGCGACCCCAAAAGTGATACGACGAGCCTGCTGTTCGGTGGGCGGTCGTGCCCGACCATCATCGAGACTTCGGCCAGGAAGAAAGCCGCTGGCGAGCAGGTCGCGATCGGCGACGTTTGCTTCAAGCGCGACGGTGTGTTCGCGATGGAACTCGGCGGACCGGAAGTGGGCCGCGGCTGCGGCGGACGCGGAATAATTCACGGCTTCGAGCTCCTGGAGAAATTGGGCTTCCATTCCTGGGGATTCGATTATGTGCTGCTGGACTTCCTCGGTGACGTGGTGTGCGGCGGGTTCGGGCTGCCGATAGCGCGCGACATGTGCCAGAAGGTGATCGTGGTCGGGTCGAACGATCTGCAATCGCTGTATGTGGCGAACAATGTGTGCTCGGCGGTCGATTATTTCCGCAAGATGGGCGGCAATGTCGGGGTCGCCGGCCTCGTGATCAACAAGGATGACGGCACTGGCGAAGCACAGGCCTTTGCCGCGGCCGCGGGAATTCCGGTATTGGCGTCTATTCCGGCTAACGAGGATATTCGACGCAAGAGCGCCAATTACGAGATCATTGGCAAGCCGGGTGGTCAATGGGCGTCGATGTTCGAGGCGCTGGCGGTGGCTGCCACCGGTGCGCCGCCGGTGCGGCCGACGCCGCTGACCCATGATGCACTGCTGAACCTTTTCAAGGGCGAGACGGTTGGCCGTGGTGTGGTGCTGGAGCCCGCAAGCATGGCCGATATGTGCGGCAAGGAACTGATAGAAAAACCCTCTCTCGAAGTCATTTACGAGGGCGTGTGAGCATGGATGGCATCATTTCCCGACCCGAGGGAAGCGAGGGTGAGGGTGGCGGCTGCCATGGCGGGCGCGAGCGGATGCTGGATGCGGCGCGCGCGGCGGGAAAAACCGAAGCGATGGCGCAGTTGATGCAGGATTACCCGCGCGGGCCGCATGACCAGCCGCAATCGATGTGCCCGGCCTTTGGAAGTCTGCGCGTTGGGCTGCGGATGCGGCGGGTGGCGACCATTCTATCGGGCTCGGCCTGCTGCGTATATGGTTTGACCTTCACCTCGCATTTCTATGGCGCCCGGCGGTCGGTCGGGTATGTGCCGTTCAATTCCGAGAGCCTGGTGCGGGGGCAGTTGTTCGAGGATATTCGCGACGCCGTGACCAGCATGGCGAAGCCCGAGGATTATGACGCGGTCGTGGTCATCAATCTTTGTGTGCCGACGGCTTCGGGAGTGCCGCTCGATCTCCTGCCCAGGCAGATCGATGGTGTGCGTGTGATCGGGATCGATGTGCCGGGATTTGGCGTGCCGACCCATGCCGAAGCGAAGGATGTGCTGACCGGGGCGATGCTGAAATATGCCCGCACCGAGGCCGAAGCCGGACCGGTGGCGGCGCCACGCGACCGGGCACGGCCGGACATGCCGAGTGTTGCCGTGATTGGCGAGATGTTCCCCGCCGACCCGCCGGGCCTGGCCGGGTTGCTGGCGAAGCTTGGCCTGGCGGCGGCGCCGGCTTTGCCCTGCCGCGAATGGCGTGACCTGTACGGTGCGCTGGATTGCAGTGTGGCCGCTGCCATTCATCCTTTCTATACCGCGACGATCCGGGAATTCCGCGAGGCGGGACGGGCGGTCGTTGGTTCCGGACCGGTGGGTGTCGAGGGCACCGAGGCCTGGTTGCGGGCGGTGGGCACTGCCGCCGGCGTGGCGCCGGAGAGGATTGACGCGGCGGTTGCGGGCATTCTGCCGCCGCTGCAGGGTGTGATGGCGGCGAACCGGCTGGATGCGCGGCTGACGATTTCGGGCTACGAGGGGTCGGAATTGCTGGTGGCGCGGCTGCTGGTGGAGATGGGCGCGGAGGTGCCGTATGTGGGCACCGCCTGCCCGCGCACGGAATGGAGCGAGGCGGACCGCGCCTGGCTCGCGGCGCGCGGTGTGCATGTGCAGTATCGCGCTTCCCTGGAGCAGGATATCAGCGCCATGCGTGAGGTGCGGCCGGACCTGGCGATCGGCACCACGCCGCTGGTGCAGAAAGCCAAGGAGGCGGGAATTCCGTCACTGTATTTCACCAACATGGTGTCGGCACGGCCATTATTCGGGTTGCCGGGAATCGCGGCAATGGCGGCGCTGATACGCACCCAGACGGCCGGGGCGGAACGGTTTTCGCGCATGGTCTCGTTTTTTTCCGGTGTGGGGAGTGGAGACAATGCCGGATACGGCTTCGGCGGTGTGCCGGCGGCCCACCCGGCGGCGAAGGAGCGCTTCCGCAAGCAGCGCGAGGCGCGGGCGCGCGCGATAGCCGCGGTGGGGACCTGAGCCATGCTGGTAATCGATCATGACCGGGCGGGCGGCTATTGGGGCGCGGTCTATGTGTTCACCGCCATGCGCGGCATGCGGGTGGTGATAGACGGGCCGGTAGGCTGTGAGAATGTGCCGGTCTCGGCCGTATTGCACTACACGGATGCGCTGCCGCCGCATGAATTACCGATCGTGGTGACCGGGCTTTCGGAGGAGGCACTGTCCTCGACCGGAACCGAGGGGGCACTGCGCCGCGCTGCGGCGACGCAAGATCCGGATTTGCCCGCGGTGGTGGTGACGGGCAGCATTGCCGAGATGATTGGCGGCGGTGTGACGCCGGAAGGATCGAACGTGATGCGGTTCGTTCCGCGCACGATCGACGAGGATCAGTGGCAATGCGCGGACCGGGCGATGTTCTGGCTATGGAGCGAGTTTGGCGCCAAGAAAATCAAGGCACGTAAGGAAAGGCCGGCGGGGGTGAAGCCGCGGGTGAACATCATCGGGCCGATTTATGGCACGTTCAACATGCCCTCCGACCTTGCGGAAATCAGACGCCTGATCGAGGGCATTGGCTGTGAGGTGAATATGAGTTTTCCGCTGGGGTCGCATCTCGAGGATGTGCCCAAGCTGGCGGATGCGGACGTGAATGTGTGCCTCTATCGGGAATTCGGCCGCAAACTGTGCGAGGCGCTGGAGCGGCCGTATTTACAGGCACCGATCGGGCTGCATGCGACCACGAGCTTTCTGCGCACGCTGGGCGAGTTGACCGGGTTGGACCCGGAGCCGTTCATCGAGGCGGAGAAGCATACGACGATCAAGCCGATCTGGGATTTATGGCGCAGCGTTACTCAGGACTTTTTCGCGACCGCGAATTTTGCGGTGGTGGCGAACGAAACCTATGTGCGGGGATTGCGGGTTTTTCTGGAAGAGGAAATGGGGATTCCGTGTAATTTCGGCGTGCCGCGGATACCGGGAGCGAAGACCGACAACGCGGCGGTGCGGGCGATGGTGCGCGAGAAGCCGCCGCTGGTATTGTTCGGCAGCTACAACGAGCGGATGTATGCCGCGGAATGCGGGGCACGGACGATGTATGTGCCGGCATCCTTCCCCGGGGCGATCATTCGGCGGGCCACTGGCACGCCGTTCATGGGCTATGCGGGCGCTACTTACGTCATGCAGGAATTCTGCAACGCACTGTTCGACGCGCTGTTCCATATTCTGCCCCTTGGCACCGAGATGGACAAGGTGGCGGCGACGCCCGCGCGGGCCGAGCGGGCGATGGGTTGGGATGATGCGGCGCTGAGGATACTGGACGAGGCGGTTGCGAACGAACCTTACATAACCCGGATTTCGGCCGCCAAAAGCCTGCGGGACCGCGCCGAGCGCGCGGCGCGGGAGGCGGGAGATGAGATGGTCGATGCCGCGCGGATGCGCGCGGTGGCCGGACGCGCGGCGATGGCGACGGCATGACCGCGAGGGATGGTTTCACCCAGTTGCGTGCGGCGACGCGGATGCGTCGGTACGCCCCACAACACCTGACGCTTTTATTGCCCCGGGCCAGAGCAGGGCAGCAAGGCGCGCGGTGTCGGCCATGAGGTTCATGGTCTGCCTGGCTGCGCGGGAATGCGCGGTAACGGCCGATAGGCCAAATGACGGAGGTTGAAGAACATGTCTGGCGTTTATGAAAGAGGCGGCGCGTCGCTGTCTGGCCTGACTGAAAGCGAGGCGAAAGAGTTTCACGGACTCTTCGTCAGCAGCTTCATCGGCTTCACGGTGGTGGCGATCATCGCGCATGTGTTGGTGTGGATGTGGCGCCCGTGGCTTCCGGGTGTGAACGGCTACGCCACCTCGATGCTCGATCACGTGCACAGCGCAGCGCATATGCTGCCGACATTACTCGGTTAGGAAAGGGAGGCCGCCATGTATCGTCTTTGGATGCTTTTCGATCCGCGCCGCGTTCTGGTGGCACTGGGTGCCTTCCTGTTCGTTCTGGCATTGCTGATCCATTTCATTTTGCTCAGCACCAGCCGGTTCAACTGGATCGAGGGCCCGCATCACATGGCGTCCTCGGCGACGATGCAATCGTCACCGATGCCGCCGGCGAACGGGTAGGACTTGCGCGCGTCGCGGCGGCGGGAAGGCAATTCCCCTGACTGCCGCCGCGATGCGAATTTTCGGCAACGGAACCAGATCGGGGGTTGCGGCGATGGCGATGTATAATTTTGAACAGAAATACCGGGTACGCGGCGGCACCTTGTTGGGCGGCGACCTTTTCGATTTCTGGATCGGGCCGTTCTATGTCGGCCTGTTTGGCGTCAGTACGATTTTCTTTGCCGCCCTGGGAACGTTGCTGATTGTCTATGGGGCGGCGATCGGGCCGACCTGGAATATCTGGCAGATAGACATCGCGCCCCCGGACATAAAATATGGCCTGGCGCTGGCGCCGCTGAAACAGGGCGGGTTGTGGCAGATCATTACCATATGCGCGACCGGAGCCTTCATTTCCTGGGCGCTGCGGCAGGCGGAGATTTCCCGTAAGCTGGGGATGACCTACCATGTGCCGATCGCCTACAGCTTCGCGGTGCTGGCCTATGTGACGCTGGTGATAATTCGGCCGATCCTGATGGGGGCCTGGGGTGTGGGATTTCCCTACGGAATTCTCGCCCATCTCGACTGGGTATCGAATACCGGCTACCAGTATCTGCACTTCCACTACAACCCGGCGCACATGATCGCGATCAGCTTCTTCTTCACGAACGCGCTGATATTGGCGATGCATGGTGGCGCGATATTATCGGCCGCGAACCCGCAGAAGGGCCAGCCGGTGAAATTCGGCGAGCACGAGAACGCGTTCTTTCGGGACACGATCGGGTATTCGATCGGAACGCTGGGCATTCATCGTCTGGGACTGTTCTGCGCCCTTTCCGCGGCGTTCTGGAGCGCGGTGTGTATTGTGATCAGCGGGCCGTTCTGGACGCAAGGCTGGCCCTCCTGGTGGAACTGGTGGCTGCAATTGCCGATTTGGCGCTGAGAACAAGAAGAACGCGCAGGAGGGCGCCATGGCCGAATATCAAAACATCTTTACCCGGATACAACCGCGCGGACCGATACAGACCGTGCCCCTGCCACACGGCGATGACACCCGACTGGGCGGCATCCACAGTCACCTGTTCGGTGTGATCGGCGATGCGCAGATCGGACCGTTCTATCTCGGGCGACTGGGACTGGCCTCATTGATCTGCGGGTTCATTGCCTTCGAAATCATCGGGCTCAACATGCTGGCTTCGGTGAACTGGAATTTCGTGCAGTTCATTCGGCAATTGCCCTGGCTTGGGCTGGAGCCGCCGCCGCCATCGCTTGGGCTGACGCTGTTTCCGCCGATGAACGAGGGCGGATGGTGGCTGCTGGCCGGGTTTTTCCTGACCACGTCGATATTGCTGTGGTGGGTCAGGATGTATCGGCGGGCGGTGGCGTTGGGCATGGGCACGCACGTCGCCTGGGCCTTCGCGTCGGCGATCTGGCTCTATCTGGTGCTGGGCTTCATTCGTCCGATACTGATGGGCAGCTGGGGAGAGGCGGTACCCTTCGGTATATTCCCGCACCTCGACTGGACGGCGTCATTCTCGCTCCGCTACGGTAATTTGTTCTATAATCCGTTCCACATGCTGTCGATCGCGTTCCTGTATGGCTCGGCGGTTCTGTTCGCGATGCATGCGGCGACCGTGCTGGCGACCGGGCGCTATGGCGCCGAGCGTGAAGTGGAGCAGATCGTGCACCGGGGCACCGCGTTCGAGCGTGGCATGTTGTTCTGGCGCTGGACGATGGGCTTCAATGCCACGGCGGAGTCGATCCATCGCTGGGCCTGGTGGTTCGCGGTTCTGACCACGCTGACCGGCGGGATTGGTATTCTGCTGACCGGCACGGCGGTGGACAACTGGTATCTGTGGGGCATGAAGCACCACATCGTGGCACCGTATCCGCATATGGGTGTGCCGGACCCGGGCCCATTATCCGCGATTGGCGGCACGGGAGCGGTAAAATGAAGAGCATGGACACGATCAAGGCCCTGGGCGCGGTAGCTGCCCTGGCGGTGGGCGCGGTGGCTTTCTTTACCTTGGAACGACCGCCGGTGAATGTTGTGCAGCGCGGCTACCGGGGCACGGGGCTGGACGAGATCTACAACCCGCGCCACCTGGCGGCGCAGGCCGACCTGAACAAGGTTCCCGCCATGCTGCCGCAACTACAGGTGGGACCGCTGGCCAAGACCGTCTACAAGAACGTGCAGGTGCTGGGTGATGTGCATGTTGGGGAATTCACCCGGCTGATGGCCTCGATGACGACCTGGGTGGCACCGAAGCAGGGCTGCGGTTATTGCCACAACGTCAACAACATGGCTGATGACTCGAAGTATACGAAAAAAGTCGCGCGTAAGATGATTTTGATGGTGCGCGCGATCAACAGCAACTGGACCGACCACGTGAAGAAAGTGGGGGTGACGTGCTACACCTGCCACCGCGGCAACAACGTGCCGCAATACATATGGTTCAAGAATGACGGACCGCCGGAAGCCGGTGGATTTGCCGAGACGTATACCGGCAAGAACCTGATGATCGGGCCGAACCATTCCTCGCTGCCGTATGACCCGTATTCGATTTTTCTGAAGGAAGACCCGCAAACGATCCGGGTGCAGGCGACCACGGCGCTGCCGGGCGGAGACCGGCATTCGATCAAGCAGGCGGAATGGACCTATGCGCTGATGATCCATTTTTCCTCGGCGCTCGGGGTGAATTGCACCTATTGCCACAATAGCCGGGCCTTCGGGGATTGGAGCGAAAGCACACCGCAGCGTGTGACCGCCTGGTATGGCGTGAAGATGGTGCGGGCGGTGAATACCGGCTATCTGGAGCCGGTGCAGAGCCTGTTGCCTTCGTATCGGCTGGGGCCGAGCGGTGACGGACCGAAGGTGTTCTGCAAGACCTGCCACCAGGGCGCGTATAAGCCGCTTTATGGCGCGGCGATGGCGCCGAATTTCCCGGAACTGTATCAGCCGGCGGCCGATACCACCGATACTGGAGCCATGCCGGCGGCCGCTCCGCCGACCGCCGCTCCGCCGACCGCCGCTCCGCCGGCCGCCGCTCCGGCCGCCGCCGCTCCGCCGGCCGCTACTCCGCCTGCCGAGACACCAACGGCGCCGGCCCCGGCCGCGCCTACCAGACAGCCGCCGCAGCCCTGATTCCCCAGCCAGGGTAGCGCGGACTGGGGGCCAGGCATCACTGCCTGGCCCTTCCCGCATCTAAAGGGTCGAAGACTAGGGACACGGCGCCGCGAGGCCAGCCCGGAACGCCCGCGGACCCCATCTGTTTCCAATCTGACAAAAAATGATGTCCGTGCCGGGTGAGAGGCGGGCAGGGGATGCCGGAAAATTGCCTGATGATAGGCAATCATAGGGTTTTGCGTAAGTAAGTTCCCCGATATAACAGAATCACGCAAGAACCTTTGCTGGATACCCATCAGGGACGCAACTCCATCAGCCCAGTTGTCAGCCGTCCGGGCTTGGGCTCTAAGGCGTGCTCCCGGCGTCTGATGAAAGGTCTCTCATGCGGCATCTTCCGATTCTCCTGCTGTTGGGTTGCGGTTCGGCCTATGCCCAGACCTCGCCGCCGCCGCTGCCCCAACCCCTGCCGCTGCCGCCGGCCTTGCCGCAACCGCGGGATGTGAAGTTTCCCGGCACGATCACGCTCGCGGTCGATGCGACCGATACCGACCGGCATGTGTTTTCGGTGCATGAGACGGTGCCGGTGAGCCGGCCGGGTGACCTGATCCTGCTCTATCCGGAATACATTCCGGGCGATCACGGCCCGACCGGCCCGATCCGGCTGTTCGCGGGGCTTACCGTTACCGCCAACGGCGCGCCATTGACCTGGGTGCGCGATGCCGTGCAGCCGCGCGCGTTTCACATTCGTGTGCCGAAAGGCACGACCTCGGTCGATCTGACCTATCAGTATCTGTCGCCCGCGACGTCGCGTGAGGGGCGGGTGGAAATGACGCCCAACATGCTCGATCTGGAGTGGAACGAGGTCACGCTTTACCCGGCCGGGTATTTTGCCCGGGATATCGGGGTGAAGCCGAGCGTGACGCTGCCCGATGGCTGGAAATTCGGCACCGCGCTGGACGGTCCGATAGCGCCCGGGGATGCCGTGCCGGGTGGCAAGGTGAGTTTCGATCCGGTGACGCTAAATGTGCTGCTGGATTCGCCGCTTTATGCCGGGCGCTATTACGAGCGGGTCGATCTCAACCCCGGCGGCACCGTGCCGGTCCACCTCGATGTGGTGGCGGATCGACCACAGGATTTGGTGATATCGGCGAAGGATCTGGCCGCGCATCGCGCGCTGGTTCAGCAGGCGTTCAAGAATTTCGGGTCACACCACTTCAACCATTACGATTTCCTGTTCTCGCTGAGCGATGAGATGGGCGGCGAGGGGCTTGAGCATCACCGCTCGAGCGAGGATGGCACCGGCCGCGATTACTTCACCGACGCCGCCAAATCCTTGGCCGACCGGGACCTGCTGCCGCATGAATTCACCCATTCCTGGAACGGCAAGTTCCGTCGCCCGGCCGATTTGTGGTCGCCCGATTTCGTGGTGCTGCCGGAACGCGACAGCCTGCTCTGGGTGTATGAGGGCCAGACCCAGTATTGGGGGCAGGTTTATGCCGCGCGCAGCGGTATCGAGACGGCCGCCAACCAGCGCGATGATCTGGCGATGGAAGCGGCGAGCATGGAAAATGTCGTCGGCCGCTCCTGGCGCGACCTCGAGGACACCACCAACGACCCGCTGTTCAGCCTGCGCCGGCCGATTCCGTGGCGTAACTGGCAGCGCGACGAGGATTACTACGTGGAAGGCCTGTTGACCTGGCTGGACGCGGATACGTTGATCCGGGAGAAGACCAGCGGCAAGAAATCGCTGGACGATTTCGCCCGCGCCTTTTTTGGCGTCGATGACGGCCAGTGGGGGGTATTGCCGTACCAGTTCAAGGACGTCGTTGCCGGGTTGAACGCGGTGGTGCCGTACGATTGGGCCGGCTTCCTGAACGACCATCTGCATACGCATGACGCGACCCATCTGCTGGATGGCATCACCCGTGGCGGCTGGAAACTGGTCTATACCGACAAGCCCTCGGCCTACGAAAAAAGCGCGATGGGCCGGTTCGGCGGCAGCGAGTTCGCGTATTCGCTGGGTATCGTGGTCGGCAAGGGGGGCACGCTCGCCGCCGTTTCGTGGGGCAGCCCGGCCTTCAAGGCCGGTCTGGTCGAGGGCGGCAAGATCATCGCCGTCAATGGCCTGGCCTATGACAGCCCATCGGACATTTCGGATGCGATCAAGCAGGCCCAGACCGGTAACAGCCCGGTGACCCTGCTGCTGCGCTACGGCAACCATTTCCGCACCGTTGCGATCGATTACCATGGCGGGCTGCGCTACCCGCATCTGGAGCGCATTCCGGGCACGCCGGACCGGCTGGATGCGATCCTGGCGCCACTGGCCTGACGGCTTGACCACCCGGGCAGGAAAGGTGCGCGTCCCTGGGCGCGCACCCCTTGTCCAGTCATACTCGGTTCAGATATCCGTGGCTTAAGAGCCGTCCGGCCATCCTGAAAGGATTCCGATGTCTGAGTCCGCGCAAGCGCCCAAACCCTTGACCGAGTTGAAGGTCACCGCACACCTGATGCGTCTGGAACAAGGCGTTTTCTGTATCGTGCAGACGCCGAGCGCGCACCACGATCCGGACCCCGCCGGGTTGCCGGGGGTGCGGCTGTCGCTGCCACCGATGGCCGGGCCGGGGGTGACCATCACCAGTTTTCGCCCGGATGGCTGGCTGAGCGGCCCGGTGGACGCGGCGATCGTGCGGGTGACCGACGCCTCGGCCAATGTTCTGGTGACGGTCTATCAGAATGTGGGCAGCCAGGATCCGGCACCGCGCCTGCAGATACTGCGCCTTGGCGAGGAAGCGGCGGCGCGCGGACCGGTGCAGCCGGTGGCGCCGCGCACCCTGCCCGAAGTGGTGGCGCATCAGCAGGTCAAGGGCGATGTCGGCGCGGTGCTTGGCGAATGGATCGGCGATCGCGGCAGCAAACGCTGGATCGAGGGGTTCATGATCGTGCCCAACACGCTCGGACTTACCGCCGCGGACATAGAGTATCAGGCGGTGCTGGGCCGGGGCTGGATGTCGCCCTGGTCGGAGGGTGGCGGCCTGTGTGGCAGCCGCGGCATGGCGCTGCCCATTCTCGGCTTGCGGGTGCGCCTGAAGGGTGATGCCGCGAAGAAATTCACGCTCAGCTACGAGGCGACCTTCATCGACGGCAGCAGCGCGCGCGCCGCGGCCGGCGGTGACCCGTGCGAGGCCGACAGTCTTTCGCCGCTGGAAGCCTTCAAGATCACGATCGCCGAGCGCGACGGCGCGGCGAAGCCCGCCGCGAAGCTGCCCGCCGCGGCCCCGGCCAGGCCGGCGGCCAAGCCCGCGGTGGCGGCCA
>JAJXVA010000009.1 GCA_021782435.1 Pseudomonadota bacterium | reverse complement strand
GCCGCCGCGGTGCGGCCCACGGGCAGCCCAGGTCGCGGCGCGCCCAGGCCCAGCGGCCGGGCCTTGACCGCGGCTGAACTGGCCGCGCGGCAACGCGCCATCGAACAGATGCAGCGCGAAAACGCCAAGCGCGAGGCGGAACGGCGCGAGCAGGAGAAAATTTCCATCCTGTCCGCCGCCGAGGAAGCCCGCCGGCGCGAGGAGGAACAGGCCCGCGCCGCCGAGGAGGAGGCCCGGCAGCGTGAGGAGGAGGCCCGCCGCGCGCGCGAGGCCGAGGCCGAAAAAAGCCAGCCGGCCGCCGCCCCGGCCGCGACCACGCCGCCTGCCGCCAAACCGGCCGATCAGCGTCGCCCGGCGCGGGTGCCGCCGGCGACAGCGCCGACCGAAACCCTGCGCCTGCGCGCCCGCCCGGCCGAGGAAGAAGACGATCAGCGCCGTCCACGGCGTGGCCCCGGGGTTGCCGCACCGGGCCGCAAACCCCCGGTGGTGGCGCCCAAAAAACCCATGGATGACCGGCGCGGTGGTCGGCGGATTGACGTGCAGGCAGCGATCGAGGGCGAGGACGAGCGCGTGCGCAGTCTGGCCAGCGTGCGGCGCCAGCGTGAGAGAGAAAGGCGCCAGGCCGAATTGGAACGGTTGCGCAGTGATGGGGTGAAGGTTGTGCGCGACGTGATTTTGCCGGAAACGATTACGGTTGGCGAACTGGCCAGCCGCATGGCGGCGCGTGGCGCCGATGTGATCAAAGCGTTGATGAAAATGGGCGTGATGGCGACGATCTCGGAATCGATCGACGCCGACACGGCGGAACTGGTGGTGCAGGAATTCGGCCACCGGGTGCGGCGTGTCGCCGATTCGGATGTCGAGATCGGCATTCGCGGCGCCGACGACCAGGAAGAGGATCTGATGCCGCGCCCACCGGTCGTGACCGTGATGGGCCATGTCGACCACGGCAAGACCAGCCTGCTCGATGCCTTGCGCGCAACCGACGTGGCGGCGGGCGAGGCGGGGGGCATCACCCAGCATATCGGCGCCTATCAGGTCGAACTGAATTCGGGCGAGCGGATCACCTTCATCGATACGCCGGGCCACGAAGCCTTCACCTCGATGCGGGCGCGTGGCGCGATGGTCACCGACATCGTGGTGCTGGTGGTGGCGGCCGATGACGGGGTCATGCCGCAGACGGTGGAGGCGATCAAACACGCCAAGGCCGCCAACGCGCCCCTGATCGTTGCGATCAACAAAATGGACCTGCCGGGCGCCAACCCGCAGCGCGTGCGCACCGAGTTGCTGTCGCACGACGTGGTGGTGGAAGCGTTGGGCGGCGATGTTCAGGAAATCCAGGTCTCCGCCCTGAAGCGCACCGGACTCGACAAGCTGGAGGAAGCCATTCTGCTGCAAGCGGAAATCCTCAACCTGCGCGCCAACCCCGAGCGCAACGCCGAGGGCACGGTGATCGAAAGCCGGCTCGATCGCGGGCGCGGTCCGGTCGCCACCCTGCTGATCCAGCGCGGCACGTTGCTGCATGGAGATATCGTGGTCGCGGGCGCGGAAGTCGGGCGGGTGCGCATGATCCTGAATGACAAGGGCGACCAACTGGTCGAGGCGCCGCCCTCGACGCCCGTGGAAATTCAGGGCCTGTCCGGCGTGCCGGCGGCGGGCGAGGGCTTCATCGTCGTCGAGGACGAGGGCAAGGGCCGCGAGATCGCCGAGTTCCGCAAGGGCGTCGCGCGCCAGAATCAGGTCAAGGCGGCGGGCGGGCGCGGCAGCCTCGAGGAAATGCTGACGCGCATCCAGGCCGGTGAGCAGAAGGAAGTCGCTGTCGTCATCAAGGCCGATACCCAGGGTAGCGCCGAGGCGCTGACCGCGACCGTGCTGAAACAGGCGCTGGACGAGGTGCGGGTGCGGGTGTTGATTTCCGCCGTCGGCCAGATCACCGAAACCGATGTTCAACTGGCCAAGGCCAGCCGCGGCGTGATCGTGGCCTTCAATGTGCGGGCCACGGCGCAGGCGCGGGCGCTGGCACAGCGCGAAGGCATCGAGATCACCTACTACTCGATCATCTACGACGTCGCGGACGACATCGAGAAACTGGTGCGTGGCAAGGTCGCCCCGGTCGCGCGCGAGCGGTTCCTCGGCTATGCCGAAATCCGCCGTGTGTTCGACATCACCAAGGTCGGCAAGGTCGCCGGCTGCATGGTGACCGAGGGCGTGGTCAAGCGCGGCTGCGGTGTGCGCCTGCTGCGCGACGGTGTGGTCGTTCATACCGGGGACCTGTCCCAGCTCAAGCGCTTCAAGGACGACGTCAGGGAAGTGGCGCGCGGCTATGAGTGCGGGCTATCCTTCGCCGGGTTCAACGATCTGCGCGAAGGGGATCTGGTGGAATGCTACGAGACCGAGATGGTGCCGGGCTGACGGAGCGGCGGCGGTGACGGCTGGGCCTGCCTCGGCCGCCACACGCGCCGATCCGGACGACGCGGCCGACGACGATGCCGGCGGCGAGGCCCCGCCCGCCACACCCGCGGCGCTGAGGGAGCAGATCGCCGACGCCCGCGCGAAATGGGCGAGCAAGCCGGGCCGCCCGGCCGCCGCCTTCGCGGTCGCGCGAGCCCTGGCCGCCCTTGGCGATGGCGAGGGGCTGATCGCCTGGGCCGATGAAATCGCCGCGTATCCCATGTGGGCCGACCGCGTCCTCGCCATCGGGCGCAAACTCCTGCCCGAGGATCTGGCCCTGGCCGAAGCCTGGTGCCGGTTTCCGGAACGCGCCGGAGATTGGCGCGCGGCCGGTCTGCGCTGGTACATGGCCCGTGGCAAATTCCCCCGCCAGCCAGGGGTTCATCTCGGCTTCATCAATGCGCTGCTCAAGCTCGACCGGATCGAGGAGGCCGCGCGCGGTATCGAATCCGCGCAGCGCGTCATCGGACGCAAGCCGGAATTAACCGCCATGGCCGAACGCGTGGCCGCGCAACTGGCGGCGCAAACCGCCACAGCGGTTCCCGCGCCGGTCATCGCGCCGACCACCGAGCCCGCCGAGATCCTTCGCAAACGGCTGATGACGTTCGAGAATTTTGGCCGTAACTGTGAATTCGGACTGCTCCAGCGCGATTTCGGCGCCGAGCCCCTCGGTTTGTTGCGCTTTTCCACCACACGCGTGCGGACGCTGTTGATTTTGCTGCGCAGTCGGTTCGAGGGCATGGGCGTGCCGGAAGCCCATGCGGTCGATCTGGTCGAAAACGAGTGGCGTCTGCGGCACAAGGCTTCCGGCTGGCGCACACATACCCGCGTCATGGGCCACCAG
The DNA here is from genome assembly GCA_021782435.1 of Pseudomonadota bacterium. Taxonomy (GTDB): domain Bacteria; phylum Pseudomonadota; class Alphaproteobacteria; order Acetobacterales; family Acetobacteraceae; genus JAJXVA01. Next base: position 20,364 of record JAJXVA010000009.1, on the reverse strand, counting down.
CAGCCCGATGGTGATGTGGTGCTCACCGAGAAATGCCGCCACGCCGCCTTCCTGACGCGCAAGCTGATCAAGGATCTCGAGACCTCGGCCAAGATCATCGTTTATCAATCGGGCGAACTCGATGACGCCGAGGCGATCTCCATCCACGACGCGCTGCAAGCCTACGGCCCCAACCTGCTGCTGGCGGTGCGGCTCGGGTCGCGGCAACACCCGCCGGGTACCGTGATATTTCCCAAACCCACGCTCATGCTTGCGCATATCGACCGTCAGGGCAAACAATTCTCGGGTGCGGGATGGGATATCTCCAGGGATTACTGGCTGCATTTCTGCGCCATCGCCGAACGACACAAGGCCGAACTCGGCCTGGGTGCCGGGGGGAGCGACGCCCCATGACCGTCGGTCGCCGCTGGCGCCAGTCACTCGTCCTCTGGCTGCTGGCGCTGCCATTGCTGGCCGCCGCCCCGCGACCCGACCAACCCGCCTCGCGTCTCGACAAGCCGTTCTGGTCGCGGCAATTCGCGCAGCAGAAACCCCTCCTCGCGCGCGGCCGATACGATGTGATCCTGCTCGGGGATTCCCTGACACATGAATTGACCCTGACCGGCCCGCAATCCTGGGTCGATTTCCGCCCGCTCTGGCAGACCTGGTTTGCCTGCCACCGCACCATCGACCTGGGCTTCCCCGGCGACACGACAGCAAATCTGTTGTGGCGGATCGAAAATGGCGGGGTGCCGGTAGTGGCGCCGAAAGCCGCCGTGGTGCTGATCGGCACCAACAACAACCGGCCCGCTCTCGGCTGGACCGGCACCGAAACCGCCTCGGCCATTCGCGTCATCGTCGCCCGGCTGCACGACCGCTATAAAGCCACCCGGATCATCGTGCTCGGTATTCCCCCTAACGGCTATATTGGCGCGGATGCCAAAATCGACGCCGCCAACGCGGCGTTGGCCGCCATGGACTGGTCCGGGCTTAACGCCGTTTACGTACCGACCGCGGATCTGTTCGAGACGAACGGACAGTTGGATACCTCACTGTTCCGTGAGCCGCACACGGGGGGGCGCGCGCTGCACCCGGACGTGGCGGGCTGGCAGAAAATCGCGGCGCGGCTGAACCCGCCTCTGGCCCAGGCGCTCGGCGTGCCCCCCGGCCCCTGCCCTGCTCACTGATCGGCCGCTCACGATTCCGCATCCCCGCGGTGCCGCGCCGCCATGACAATCGATGCGACCACACCCGAGGCGAAAATTACCCGCTGGCGAAAAGTCGTGGCCGCCGAACCCGCGAACCGCGTGGCCCGGATGCGTCTTGCCGAATGTCTGGCCGCAGCCGGACAGGAAGCCGAACTCATCGCCCTTGCCGACCAAACCGCGTCCCACAACCCGGGCCTCACCGAGGCGGTGCTCGACATCGCGTGCCTGGGCTTGCCGCAAGCCCCGAGGCTGGCCTTGGCGGCATGCCGCCTCGCCGATAGCCTCCACCCCCCGCCGACGCGGCATCTTCGGTGGCTCCTCGCGCATCGGCGCTTCCCCGACCATGCCGAAATCGCCGCCGGCTACGCCGCCGCGCGCGCCATCATGGCGGAAGGCACCACGCCCAGGACCGCGCCGCCTGGCGGCGAAAGCCCGGGCTTCTCCGATCAGATGCAATACTGGCGGCAGGCGCGGGAATTGCATCCTGACAAGAGAGAATATTTCCTCGGCTATGTCGAATGCCTGACCCGCCATCACCGTTTCACCGAGGCGATCGCGGAACTGACCGCGGCCGGCGCGGCGGGCGATCCGGGACTTCTCGAACTCCTCGCAATCGTTGCCGAGCAGGCCTGGGACTGGCCATTGGCGCGCCAATGCCTGGCCTCCCTGGTCCGCGCCAGCCCCGACCGGGCCGATCTCGCGGCACGTTTGGTGACGGCGGATCGGGAAATCGCAGCGGCGGCGGCGCGCCGACTGCCACAAGGCCGGATCATACCGCCACCCGCGACCCTGCCCAAAGCTGCGGATGCGCAGGCCCTGCACGACCTGCTGCGCCAATTCGAATCCCTTGGCGCCAATTGCGAATTCGGCCTGTTGCAGCGCCGCTTCGGCGTCGAACCGCTGGGGTTGCTGCGATTTGCGGCGACCAGGCCGCGAACCCTGCTTATATTGCTTCGCTCGGAATTCGAGGGCGTCGGCGACCCCGCCGCCATGACATTGCTCACGAACCCGCGCGATTTCCGGTTGCGCCACGAGTCCAGCCGCCTGACCCTGCATACACGCCTGCGGCCCGGACCGGACACCGAACCCCAGGCGGTATTCGCCCGCCAATGCCGGCACATCACCTTCCTGCGCGGAAAACTTTTGCGCGCCCTGCGTGAAGCCAGAAAGATTTTCGTCTATTTTCGGCCACGACTCGCCGACACCGACATCGACGACATCTATGCCGGGCTCGCGACCTACGGACCAAACCGGCTGCTCTGCCTGCGCCTCGCCGACGCGGCGCACCCCCCCGGCTTCGTGGAATGGCGTACGCCGCGGTTGATGATCGGCGCGATCGATCGCCAAGGCCGCGGCAACGAGGAAGCCGGCTGGGATATCTCGGTGCCCTATTGGGCCTATTTCTGCCACCTCGCGCGCCAGATGGGATAAAACCGAAACGAGGGTCCCCGGACCAGGGCCGCGCGCAAAACCCCTCCGTCACAGGCCGTCCTCGCATACACGGTCGGGTGTTTCACATTTTCCGCGTGTTTTTGCCTACGCAATGAACGGATCGCGCCAGGTCAGGGTCAGTGCCATCAGGCCGTTGCGGCCAGCAGAGCGGCCCGAAAGGCCACGGCGGCACCGGACAGATGCTTATCGTTGCGATGAAGCAGAAACCAGCGGCGCAGCAGGGGAAACTGATCGACCGGAAGAATTTTCAGCCGACCGGTCTCGAGTTCGAGGTCCAGTGTCTGGCGCGGAACGATACCAAGACCAAGTCCGGCCTGCACCGCCTGCTTGACCGCTTCATTGCTGGACAGCTCGCAGCCCGGGCGCCAGACGATTTTATGCGCGGCCAGAAACCGCTCCACCGTCGCGCGGGTACCACTACCGGCTTCCCGCAGCACCAGGGTTTCCCCGGCGAGGGCGGAAAGTGGCAGTTGGGCGCGGGTGGCGAGTTTGTGGGCCGGACTTGCGACCACCACCAGCGGGTTGTCCATGAAGCCCTCACCGGCGATATCGGCGGCTTCCGGCGGCTGACCGGTGACCGCGAGATCCGCCTGGTTGTCGGTCAGGCTGGCAAGCACGCGCTCGCGGTTATCGACAGTGAGACTTATTCTTACACCGGGATATTTTTCATTGAAGGCGGCAATCACCGGTGAAAGAAAATAATTCGCGGTCGAGACGACCGACAGCCGCAGCACCCCGCGCTCCAGTCCGCGGAACTGGTTCATGGCCCGGTCGAGCTCGGTCAGTTGCGCGGCAATCCGCTCGGCATGGCCACGCAATTCCTGTCCCGCCTCGGTCAGGTGCAGACGCTTGCCGATGAACTCGATCAACTTGAGCCCGATCTGGTCCTCGAGTTGCTTGATCTGCATCGAAACCGCGGGCTGGGTGAGGTGCAGCGCGGTGGCCGCACGTGAGATGGCGCCATGGCGGGCCACGGCCTCGAATATCTGCAACTGGCGCAGCGTGATGTTGATGACAGGCCTCCCGCGGCGATGCGTCTGCGCCAGTTTCGACGCGTCGCGCCGGGCGGGCAAGCGCCGCCTGGGAAATGCTGCACTGCATCTATCAGGCGGGCCAATCGCAGCATAAGAACTTCTGCATTTTTTATCGCGGGGATTGCCGATAGAGACTGGTCACCCAGTAATGTTGATGGAGGGGCGCGTGTCCAGCAAAACCTACCAGGCCGGCGTCAAGGAATATCGTAAAACCTATTGGACCCCGGACTACGTGCCGCTGGATACCGACCTGTTGGCGGTGTTCAAGGTGGTCGCGCAGGCCGGCGTCCCGCGAGAGGAAGCCGCCGCCGCAGTGGCCGCGGAAAGTTCGACCGGCACCTGGACCACAGTGTGGACCGACCTGCTGACCGACCTCGAATACTATAAGGGCCGCGCCTACCGGATTGAGCCGGTGCCGGGTGATGCCAACGCGTTCTATGCCTTCATCGCCTACCCGATCGATCTGTTCGAGGAAGGCAGCGTGGTCAACGTGTTGACGTCCTTGGTTGGCAACGTCTTCGGCTTCAAGGCGATCCGCAGCCTCAGGCTCGAGGATATCCGCTTTCCGCTGGCCTACGTGAAAACCTGCGGCGGGCCGCCGAACGGCATCCAGATGGAGCGTGACCGGCTGAACAAATACGGTCGCCCGCTGCTGGGCTGCACCATCAAGCCGAAACTTGGTCTCTCCGCCAAGAATTATGGCCGCGCGGTCTATGAATGCCTCCGGGGCGGCCTCGATTTCACCAAGGACGACGAAAACATCAACTCCCAGCCCTTCATGCGCTGGCAACATCGTTTCGAGTTCGTGATGGAGGCGGTGCACAAGGCCGAACAGGAAACCGGCGAACGCAAGGGCCACTATCTGAACGTGACCGCGCCGACCCCCGAGGAAATGTATAAGCGCGCCGAATTCGCCAAGTCGCTCGGCGCGCCCATCATCATGCACGACTTCCTGACCGCGGGGTTCACGGCCAATACGGGCCTCGCCAACTGGTGCCGCGAAAACGGCATTCTGCTGCATATTCACCGTGCCATGCACGCCGTGCTCGACCGCAACCCGCTGCACGGCATTCATTTCCGGGTATTGACCAAGTGCCTGCGCCTCTCGGGGGGCGACCATCTGCACTCGGGCACCGTGGTCGGCAAGCTGGAAGGCGACCGGGAAGCCACGATCGGCTGGATCGACCTGATGCGCGAGCCTTTCGTGCCCGAGAACCGCACCCGTGGCATATTCTTCGACCAGGACTGGGGGGCGATGCCGGGCGTGATGCCGGTCGCCTCGGGTGGCATCCACGTCTGGCACATGCCGGCCCTGGTATCCATTTTCGGTGACGACAGTTGCCTGCAATTCGGCGGCGGCACGCTCGGCCACCCCTGGGGCAATGCCGCGGGCGCCCATGCCAACCGGGTCGCGCTCGAAGCCTGTGTCGAGGCGCGCAACCAGGGCCGACCGGTCGAGCGCGAGGGCCGCGAGATTCTCAGCGAGGCGGCACAATATTCTCCAGAGTTGAAAATCGCGATGGAGACCTGGAAGGAAATCAAGTTCGAGTTCGACACCGTGGACAAGCTCGACGCGGGTCCGGGCCTGCGCGTCGTCAACGCCTGAACGAACTGAAGCACAGGAGCCACGCTTATGTCTGAGGTATTGGCCTACAAGGCAACGGAGCGCCGCGGCGAGACCTTCTCCTACCTACCGCCGATGACGCCGGACCGGATGCGCCGCCAGATCGCGTATCTCATCGCGATGAACTGGAACCCCGCGATCGAGCATTCCGAGCCGGAGAAGGCGGGGTCGAATTTCTGGTATCTGTGGAAGCTGCCCTTCTTTGGTGAACGGTCGGTCGACCGTATCCTGAGCGAACTGGAAGCCTGTCACCGCGCCAATCCCGGGCACCATGTGCGCCTGATCGGGTTCGACAATTACACGCAAAGCCAGGGCACGGCGTTCATCGTCTACCGGGCGGGCGGGCGCTGATGGCCGGCGATCTTGCCTCGGGGCGGGCGGCCTCGATCGCGCGTCGGGCCGCCATGTCTGGTGGCAAGACCGCCTTACCCGTCGCCGCGGAGCGCGTGCGCACCGGGTTCCGGTCGGCCGGCCTGCTAAGCGCGTCCGGCGCCTCGGCAGCCCCGACCGTCACCCTGACTTCCCCACCCGCCAGCGTTGCGGCACCGGTCCTGCCCCCAGACCCGGCGCCGCAAGCCGCGCCGCTGTCGGCCGCGCCCCCCAGCGCGGCCGGCCGGCTGCTGTCAATGCAGCGGCGCCGGTTGGTCTCCGCCGGCAAGCAGGCCCTGCAAGCCATATGGAAGCCAGCCGAGCCCGCGCGGGCCACGGAACCGGCAGCGCCCGCCGCGACATCTCTCCTGACGCGGGCGATGGAAAGCGCCGGCAGCGCACAGAATGCGGCGCGGGTGCGGCGCACCACCCTGGCGCTGTTCGGCCGCACCGCGCTGTCCACACTGCCCGCCGCGCCCTCGCGCCCCGTGCGTCAGGCGACGGACGCGGCAACCCTGCGCACCATCCTGCCCGAACCGGCGGTGACGCGGGTGACCCATTCCCGCAATGGCGCCGGCGACAATGTGACCGGCAGCACCCGCGGCAACAACCTGCCGGTCTCGGGCATCAAGAAACTCGCCCCCAACACCACGACGCGCGGCCTTGCGCCCAAGGTCGGCATGGCGCGCACGGAAACCGGGCAGACCGTCACCGGCACCCTGGTGCGCAGCACCGTGGCGATCACCGGCGACGAAGCCGGGCGCAATCGCATCACCGGCGAAGCCGATCAGGCTCCCGTCGACGATCTGACGCCGCGCGCCGGCACGGGCGCGGGCGCGCAGTTTCCGCCCATCTCCCCGATCGCCATGGGAGCGGCGCGCGGACTGAGCCGCGCCGGATCCCGGGCACGGGAGCGTGCGGCGCAGATCGAAACCACGCTGGCCGGCAAGGTCGTCACGGGTTCCGCGGTCGGCCTCAGCCAGCGCGTCACCGGCGATGACAGCGGCGCCTGCCGGGCAGTGACCGGCACGCAATATCTGGCCCCGGCCGCACGGCAGACCGCGTGTGGCGGCCAAGGGGGCGGCACCGCGCCCGGCGGCGACGGAACCCGCGCCGACCCCGTGACCCGCGGCAAGGTGATGGTCGCGGAAACCATCGCCGGCCTGCGCGTGACCGGACCCGATTTCAGCCCGAACGCGCATGTTACCGGCGGGCTGGAAGGCCACGCCGCGCTCGTGACCGGCAGCCAGTATCAATCCCTGCCCGAAGCGGTGGGAGGCGTAGACGCCGCGGCCCGCGAACGTATGGCGATGCGGCTGCGTCGGCGCCAGGGCAGCCAGGTCGTCAGCGGCGATATCGAGGCCGCCGCCATGCGGGTCAGCGGCGCCGACCGCGGCGCCAACCGCGATATCACCGGCACGCCTTACGCCGGGGCGGCGCTGCCACCGGCACCGAGCGACACCCCGCTGATGGTCGTGAATGCCGGTTTCTCGATCATGACGCCCCAACGCCGAGCCCAGACCGATGCCACCGGCAAGGCGCAACTCGTCACCGGATCCTTCGCGATCGGCGCCGGCAAGGTCACCGGGAATTTGGAGTTCCAGGGGCGCTCACGCCTGCGCGAGAGTGGCGAAACCCTGGGTCATGACCGGATTTCGGGCGAGGGCGCGGCAACCGGTGCCGCCATCACCGGCAGCGCCTGGACCAACGTGAAAAACGTGACCGGAACCGACGCCGCCTTTGCCGCCGAACGCAACCCGAGCGAACGCGGACCCAAGGCCCGTGCCTTCGCCGGGAGCGCCTCCTTCAAACCCAAAGCGATCCAAGACGACGCCCGACAACTGGTGACCGGCATGGCCGGATTTTTCTCCAAAACCGGTGCCAAGGTCACGCTTTCCGGGGGCGCGCGCAGTTGAACCTGCGCCCCACCTTCGCGGCGCGGCAAGGCGCCCGCCCGCCCCGCTTCCGCGCCTCGGCGGCGCGCTGGGACGCGGCGGCGCCGGCTCACGGCCCGGCGGCACCGCCCTATGCCCTGGCACCACAGGCCGGGCTTGGGCACCACCCGCTGGCCGATGACGCGCTGAGTGCCGCGCTACGCCAGCAGGCCACGGAAATCGATGCGGCCTTCAGCGCCATCGCGCCGGCACTGCGCGAACTGGTGCCAGGGCAGTTCGCGCCGGAATTTCCCGCCCGGGCGGCGGCGTTCCTGCGCGAACGGCTCGGCATCGAGGTTGCGCCACACCGGTTGCAGGCGGCATGGACGCGCCCGCTGGATATACACGCCCTCTACGCCGATTGTCTGACCGAGACGTTTCGTCGCCTGGTCGCGGGCAGTCACCGCGAGACCCTCGCGGCCTGCGATGAAGGGGAAAGTGTGGAAACCCTGATCCGCCGCTGGGGCTTTCATGCGGTCGATATCACGCCCTGTGCGGATGGGCGGCTGGCCGGAGTGATCGACTATATTCTGCGTATTCCCCGCGCGGTGGTGGCGTATCGGCAATCCTATGCCGGAGCGATGTTCGAGGTCGCGGAGGCGATGGCCAACTGGGAGCGCACCGAGCTCAGCCGCTTCAGCGCCGCGGTGCCGAATGCCGCGCTGGAACCAACCCGGTATCTGAAGGTCGGGGTTTATCCTTTTTCCTCGGTCGACCCTGATCATGGTGGCTGCGCCGCGCATGGCAGCGACACGGACCGCGCGGCCAGGGCCGTGCTGGAGCGGCTGGTGGCCTTCGCCGAGGCCCTGCAGGCGACGCATCGCGCCCAGGCCGCGATTTTGTTGATCGGCGTCGATACCGACACCGACGCGATCCGGGTGCATGTGCCCGACCGAGACGGCAAGCCGCATGTCGGCCGCTGGCTGAGTTCGGCCGCCCTGTATGACGCGACCCTCGGAATGCCGCGCGAGGATGGCAAGGCGTTCGTGCGGCGCGAGGTGACGGCGCTGGCCGGCGTGGACATGCACGATACCGAATCCGAGGGCATGCGCTGGTTTTGCAGTTATCTTTTGAAAAATAATTTTGGCCAGGTGGAGTCGGTGCGCGCCCATGAAGGGGGGCGCTATGCCGAGGCCGGGCACACGGAAAAACTGATCGTGGTCGGCGACCCCGTGGATGACGTGCAGCTGCGCAACCTGGCCTTCGAGGCGCAGATGCGCACGGTGGAGGAAGGCGCGGTCGACCTCGACATTGGCGTGCGCGTTCTGGCGCAGCATCATACGCCGGCAAACCTGCCCGTCACCGTTCTGGTGAACGCGACCTATGACGAGCGCATCCCGGTCGCGGAGGCGGCGGCGGTGGCGCGTGCCACGCGGCTGGCCCGGGCGGTGGCGGCGCGTTACCCGGATTTGTCCACGACCGGAATTCTACAAGTGCGCGCCATAGTGCGTGGCCTGGGCGGCACCCCGCGGCGGGTTGAACTTTCGCCGGAACAGGAGTTTGCGGCATGAAGATTTGCCAGGTTGAGGGCACGCTGGTGGCAACTGCCCGTATTCCCGGGTTGTTGAACCGCCGGCTGCTGGTGGTCAAGGAACGCGGCAGCAGTGGCAAACAGGTCGCGGTCGACCCGGTGGGCTGCAAGCCCGGCGACTGGGTCATCGCGGTCGGCAGCTCCGCCGCGCGCGACGCGGCGGGATCCAAGGATTTTCCGTCCGATCTGACCATCGTCGGCATCATCGACTACTGGGACGACCCGGCCGGACGCGCCGGCGCGAAGGTGGCCGAACATGCAGATTAGCCGCGTCGTCTGCGACCTGGTGACCACCAGGCGCGTATTCTGGCTGGCCAATCGCAGCCTGCGCGTGGTGGAGGATGCCAAGGGCAATTACGATGTCGTGGTGGACCCGGTGGGCACCAAGCCTGGGGATTTCGTCATCACCATCGGGTATTCGGCGGCGCGGGCCGCGGCCGGAAACCCCGCCATCACCACCGATCTCACGATCGGCGGGATCATCGACGACTGGACCGAGGAGCGCTGGCATAGCTGACACATCATCGATAGCGGCTTGCCGGGGCCCGGACACGGCGACGACGTGACCAAAACGACAGCAGAGTTCATCACACAAGGAGTTACTGACAATGGCTAGCGAAAAGATGGGCATCGCCCTCGGCATGATCGAAACCCGTGGCCTGGTGCCGGCGATCGAGGCGGCGGACGCCATGACCAAGGCCTCGGAAGTGCGTCTGGTCGGCCGGCAGTTCGTCGGCGGCGGCTACGTGACCGTGATGGTTCGCGGCGAAACGGGCGCCGTCAACGCCGCCGTGCGCGCTGGCGCCGATGCGTGCGAGCGCGTGGGCGACGGCCTGGCAGCGGCGCACATCATCGCCCGCCCGCACCAGGAAGTGGAGCAGATCCTGCCGACGCCGGAGCTGACCCTGATGGAATCCTCGCCGCGGATCGCCGCCGGCGAGTAAGGCCAAGCGGCGGCGACCCACCCGGTCGCCGCCGCGTCGTTCCCCCGTCCAAGGAAAGAAGCCGTCATGACCGAAACCCCGACCCCGCCGCCGGGCTGGCAACTCGTCGCCAAACCCGCCTCCCTGTTCCGGCGCTACGATTTCGCGAGCTATGCCGAAACGCGGGACTTCCTGGACCGGCTGGCCGATCTGTCCGAGACCCTGGGACTTTACCCCGACCTCGGCTTCGGCCGTACCCATGTCAACGTGACCATTCACCTGCCGCGCGATCCAGCCGCGCGCGAGACGGGCATGCGCTTCGCCGCAGAGGCGGCGACACTGCCGCAGCCGGAGCTGGCGTGATGGCCCGCGGCGCGACGCCGCGCCCGCAGCGCAGCCAAGCGCCGACACCGGCGCAGCCGAAGCCGGCGCCGCGTCCAACGCCCGGCGACGTCAAAGCCGCGGCCAAACCCCCGACGCCGTCTGCCACCCCGACGCCGTCTGCCCCCCAGGCGAAGCCCGCAACCCGATCCGGCGCCTGGCGCAGCCTGCGTCGCTGTTCGGTGTGGCCCGACTGAGCCACTGAGGAGCGTCCGGCATGGCAGGCTTTCGGCAGGCGATCGAGGTTGCGGTTGCCGTGGTGCGGGACGCGAATGGCCGGCTGCTGATGGCCGAAAGGCCGGCGGGCAAGCGCGGCGCCGGCTACTGGGAATTTCCGGGCGGCAAGGTCGAGCCTGGCGAAACCGCCGCCACCGCCGCCGCGCGGGAACTCCACGAGGAATTAGGGCTGCGGGCGGAGGCGTTGGTGCCGCTGCGCGCCTACACGCATGAGTTCCCCTCGGCACGAATACGGCTGCACCCGTTCCTGGTGACACGCTGGCAGGACACGCCCCATGGCCGCGAGGGCCAACGTTTCGCCTGGGTGGACCAAGCCCGACCCGACACGATGGGTCTGGTGCTGGCAAGCCATGCACGGTTGCTGACCGTCATGGCGCTACCGCGCCGCCTCGTGCGCGTGGACGCGGCCGGGCCACTGACGCCGGGGCGGGTGCAGGCCGCGCTGCGGCATGGCTTCCGTGGCTTCCTGCTCGACGCGGCCAGGCTGCCGCCGGGACAGCAGGGGCTGCTCGCCCGACGGATGGCGGGGCTGCTGCCGCCACGCGCCATGCTGATGCTGCGCGGGTCGCTGCAAGCCGCGGCCCAGGCCGGGGTGGCTGCCTGCGTCGCCCCCCTCAGCGAATCGCCGGCGCCTGGCGGCCAGGCCGGCCTGCCCCTGTTCGGCGCGGTCTGCGCCGATGCCGCGACGATCGAAACCGCCGTCACCGCCGGCGTGGATTTCATCGTGCTCGATGGTGATCGCGGCACCAAGGTCCATCGAATCCCGGGCATCGCCATGCGCTGCTATTGCCCCTGTGCTGAAGCCGCGGCCGGGCAGGGCGATGTCATTGTCGATCTCGACCGCCTGTTGGCGGGCACTCACCCAACCGGTAAGGAGGCCGCATGACCTCGTCTCTGGTATGGCTGGTGGCGTTGGGGCCGCTGGCGCTGTTTCTGGTTTATGGCCTGGCCGGGGCGCTGCGCTTGCGCCCCTACATCACCTCACGGCTGGCGCTGAGCGCCGCCGGGCTCACCCTGGCGCTCGCCCTGGCCGCCACTCTGCTGGTGGTAACCCAGGGCAAGCTGGTCACCCCGGCGCTGGGTATCAGTGGCTACGGGTTCGGCCTCTATATCGACCGGCTCAGCATTTGCATTCTGTGCCTGGTGGCCTTCGTCGGGCTCGTGGTCCTGCATTATTCGGCCAGCTACATGCAGGGCGACCGGCACGAAGCCCGCTTTACCCGGCTGCTATGCCTGACGCTGGGCTCGGTGCTGATGGTGGCCATTTCCGGCAACCTGCTGCAATTCGTGCTGGCCTGGGCGGCAACCAGCATCTCCCTGAACCGGCTGCTGCTGTTCTATCCCGAACGCGCGAACGCGCAGCTCGCGGCGCGCAAGAAATTCATCGTCAGCCGGCTCGGCGATCTGTGCCTGATCGGCGCCCTGCTGATCGTGCATCATGATTTCGGCTCGCTCGATTTCACCGTCATGTTCGCGAAAGCCCATGTGCTGCGCGCAACCGGCGGCGTGCCGGACGGGATCGGCATCGCCGCCTTCCTGATCGTGATCGCGGCCCTGCTGAAATCGGCCCAGTTCCCCACCCATGGCTGGCTGCTGGAAGTGATGGAAACCCCCACCCCGGTCTCGGCGCTGCTGCACGCCGGCATCATCAATGCCGGAGGGTTCCTGGTGCTGCGCTTCGCGGGCATCGTCGCCCTCTCCGTGCCCTCGCTCGATCTGCTGGCGGTGGTGGGTGGCTTCACCGCGCTGTTCGGCTCGATCGTGATGCTGACGCAAACCTCAGTGAAAGTATCGCTCGCCTGGTCCACCGTCGCCCAGATGGGGTTCATGATGCTGGAATGCGGCCTGGGCGCGTTTTCGGCGGCCCTGCTGCACATCGTCGCGCACTCGCTCTACAAGGCACATGCCTTTCTCTCCTCGGGCAGCGTGATCGATATCGCGCGCGCCAGTTACACCCCAAGCCCGGGCGGCAAGCCGCATCCCTGGCGGCTGGTCTTCGCGATACTGGTGGTCATCGCCATCGCGTTCCTGTTCGGCAGCCTGACCGGGGCAACGATCGCCAGTGAGCCGGGTGTCGTGGTGCTGGGCGCGATCCTGCTGCTGAGCCTGACCCATCTGGTCGCCGGCGGCATCGACGAAACCCCGCACAGCTTCGTCATATTGCGGGTCATCGGCTTCGCGCTGGTGGTCGCGGCACTGTATTTCGCGCTGCAATACCTCACGGCGCAGGCCATGCATGGCGCGCTGCCGCGAACCGCGCCGCTGCGCGGGCCGTTTGGCCTCATGATCATCGCGCTGGTCATCGGGTCCTTCGCATTGATCACGTATCTTCAGGGGCTGGCGGCGGCCGGCGCGATCGGGCCGCGCTTCCAGGCATTCTATGCCCACGTCAATAATGGGCTCTACGTCAACACCTGGCTCAACCGGCTGGTGCTGGCCTATTCCCCATCCCTGAAGGAATCCGCGCGTCACCCAACGCCTTTCCTGGGGGAGGCAGATTGATGTCCGATGTCATGGAAAAGCCCTCGGCGTTCACCACCCACCCCTCCTCATTCGAGGAAATTCGTCGCGCCGCCGAGGCCGCGTGCGCCCGGGTCGCACCGTGCTGGCCGCTCAAGAATTTCGTCGCGGTAAACCCCTTCCTCGGCGTGATCGATGACAGTTTCCACGCCGCCTGCGCGCATCTCTATCGGGTCTCCCGCATCCGCGCGCTGATGCCACGCGCCTTTTATCGGGCGGCAATCGAGCGCGGCGAAATCGACGACGCCGCACTCGCCGAGGCGTTGGCGGGAGCCCCCCGCGACTGGCTTCTGCCCCACACCGTGGCCGCGCTGCGCGCGGCGGCCTCGCGCGACCCGCTGCCGACACCGGCCTATCCCGCCTTCGTGCCCACGGTCGCCGAAGTGCTCGACGAACTCGCCCATGGCGACCGGCAAAGATCGCGCACTGCCTTCATGGTCGATGAAATCTCCCGCTTCATGGCCGCGTATTTCGACGAAGGCCAGTCGGTATGGCGGCTGCCTTGCCGCAACCTGCCAATTTACCCGGCCTGGCGGGCCGCCATTCGCCACGACCTGAATGCCGAAACCATGGGCATAACCGGCTTCCGCGGCATCGTCGCCGCGGTCCCCGACGACCCGGCCGAGGCCATCGCCTACGTGGTGGAACACCAGGGCGTGCCCGCGCGCGCGGTCGAGGATTACCTGCACCAGGCCTTGCTCGATATCGGCGGCTGGGCCTCCTACATCGCGTATCGCAACTGGCACAAGGCATTGGACGGCATCAAGAACGACCGGCTGCTGCACCTTCTGGCCATCCGTCTGGTGTTCGGCTACGCGCTGTTCCTGCAACGCACCGACAGCGCGTTCCGCCGCGCCTGGCGGGACGCGATGGACCGCGCGGCAATGCCACCGGCCGATGAGCAACTGGGCGAGGACCCGGAACTGGCCGTGGACATGGTGCTCCATGAGGCCTACGAGGTGGCGCGGCGGCGGGACCTGCTGGAGAAATTGTCGTCGCCGAAGCCACGGCCGAGCCCGGCGCGGCCCAGGTTGCAAATGGCCTTCTGTATCGATGTACGGTCCGAACCATACCGGCGGGCGCTCGAATCGGTCTCGGCCGATATCGAAACCATCGGCTTCGCCGGGTTCTACGGCTTCCCGATCGAATACATGCAGATCGCGCACGTGAAGGGACGCAAGCACTGCCCGGTTCTGCTCAAGCCGGTATTCACCGTATGCGAGGCGGTGGACGGCGCCACCCCGGCCGAAAGCGAACGCCTGCTGTCCCTCAGGTTGCTGCGCAGGCGGGCGCGCAAAGCCTGGAAGTCCTTCAAATTGTCCGCGGTTTCCTCGTTCATGTATGTCGAAACGATGGGGCTGTTCTATATCGGTAAAATCGTCGGTGACATGCTGGGTGTCACCCGCACGGTGCACGACCCCAACACCGACGGGCTCGATAATTCCGTGATTTCGCGGCTGCACCCGAGCATCGCCCCTGGCACGCTGGGCGGCCGCCCGGTCGGCTTCACCGACGAACAGCGCCTCGCGATGGCCGAGGCCGTGCTGCGCGCCATGAGCTTCACCGGGCCCTTCGCGCCACTGGTGCTGCTGGCCGGCCACGGCAGCACCACCGTGAATAACCCGCACGCGGCCGGCCTCGACTGCGGTGCCTGCGGCGGTTACACCGGCGAAGCCAACGCGCGGGTCGCGGCCGCGATATTGAACGACGCGGTGGTGCGGCGCGGCCTGATCGATAAGGGAATTCGTATTCCCGACGATACCTGGTTCCTCGGCGTGCTGCACAATACCACGACCGACGACGTGAAATTCTTCGACCTCGATCGGGCGCCGTCCACGCATGCGGCCGACATCGCCGCCGCGCAGGCAGCACTACAGCAGGCCAGCCGTCTGAACCGCCTGCAACGCGCGCCGGGTCTCGGCATCGCGCCGGGCCCTGAGGCCGAACGCAAGGTGCTGCGGCGCAGCCGCAACTGGGCGGAAGTCCGACCGGAGTGGGGTCTCGCCGGCAATTACGCCTTCATCGCGGCGCCGCGGGAAGTCACGCGGGGCGTGGATCTCGGCGGGCGGGTATTCCTGCACAATTACGATTGGCAGCGTGACCAGGACTTCGCCACGCTGAAGCTGATAATGACCGCGCCGATGGTCGTCGCCAACTGGATCAACCTGCAATATTACGGCAGTGTGGTGAATAACGCCGCATTCGGCTGCGGCAACAAGGTGCTGCACAACATCACCGGCACCATCGCGGTGCTGGAGGGCAATGGCGGCGATCTCCGGCCCGGACTGCCCATCCAATCCCTTCACGACGGCAAGCGCTACGTGCATGAGCCGCTGCGGCTCTCAGTATTCCTCGCGGCCCCGCTCGAAGCCATCAACCAGGTGATCGCCGGCAACGAAACGGTCCGCAACCTGGTCGATAATCGGTGGTTGCATCTGTTCGCGTTGGACGATCGGGGTTGCGTTTCGGCGCGCTATCAGGGCAACCTGACCTGGCAGACGATGACAGGCTGACAACGGAACCCCCCGCCATGTTGGACGATCTCACCCCCGCCTTGGCACGCAAGGAGGCGGAGGCGATACACATTCTGCGCGAGGCCTGCGCCGAGGCCCGCAACCCGGTCATGCTGTTTTCCGCCGGCAAGGATTCGACCGTGATGGCCTATCTGGCGGTACGGGCATTCTACCCGGCCCCCCCGCCATTTCCACTACTGCATGTCGACTCCACCTGGGAATTTCAATCGCTGCTGACCTTCCGCGACCGGTTCGCCCGGCAATTCGGCTTTCGGCTGGTGGTATACGCGAACGAGGCCGGCCGCGCCGACAACATCAACCCCTGGGATCACGGCGATCACTACACGACCGTGATGCGGACCGAGGCGTTGAAGCAGGCGCTGGATATGGGCGGCTACGACATCATTTTCGGTGGCGCCCGCCGCGACGAGGAAAAGTCCCGGGCAAAGGAACGCATCGTATCGGTGCGCACACCGGGCCATGGCTGGGAACCACGCCGGCAGCGCCCGGAGCTATGGGATCTGTACAACACACGGCTTTCCCGGGAGGAAACAGCGCGGGTATTTCCGCTCTCCAACTGGACCGAGGCGGATATCTGGGCCTATGCGCTGGCGCGGGAAATTCCACTGGCGCCGCTCTATTTCGCGGAACCCCGGCCCACGGTCAGGCGCGGCGATGCGCTGCTGGTGGTGGATGATACCGGACGGATGCGCTTCGATGCCGACGAGGCCCCGGAAACGCGGCGGGTAAGGTTTCGCACCCTCGGCTGCTGGCCGGTGACTGCGGCGGTCGAATCCGATGCCGAGGATCTGCCCGGTATCATGCGCGAAGTCCTCGGCGCCGCGACCTCGGAACGCCAGGGCCGGCTCGGTGATAAGGACGCCGGCGGCTCGCTGGAGCGGCAGAAGCGCGAGGGCTATTTTTAGAGCGC
The DNA here is from genome assembly GCA_021782435.1 of Pseudomonadota bacterium. Classification (GTDB taxonomy): domain Bacteria; phylum Pseudomonadota; class Alphaproteobacteria; order Acetobacterales; family Acetobacteraceae; genus JAJXVA01. The sequence continues at coordinate 3,728 of JAJXVA010000009.1, read as the reverse complement.
CAGACCCGGACAGCGATATTCCTGTGAAAGCGTGGCACGCTGCCCGTGGCGGGACGGTTCCGGTAACCCCCGGTTCGCGCCCGCCGAGGCCAGGGCACGACACCGGGATCATCGCAGGGCTTTGCTTCTTTCCCTCGGGAAATCGAGCCATTCCCTGCATGTTCTCATGACGATCCCGCGACAGCCAAAAAAACGCTATTTCCCCGATAATGGGGAAGTTGACCGATAGGTGCCAAGGGCTTTGGCGATCGGGCCCAGCGTCGGGTAGAATTGCACGAAGGTCGTATCTACCGCGCCATGTGCCTGATGGCAGGCGTAACAGGCTGCGCCGCGTGGCGTGACGGGAGCCGGGGCGTTTCCAGCGAAACTGAAAAATCCCCAGCCGCCGGGCAGATGCGCGCTATCGTGGACATGGACTTCAAGCCCCATCACGTCACCGGTCTGGAAGACGCCGTGGCGGTTTATGGACCCCGTGCCGGTGCCACCGCGGTTTTCCAGTACCAGCATGGTACCTTCGGGCCAGTGGCCGGTGTGGCGGAACGCGGCGACCGCCCAGGGCTGGACGAAGACATTATCGAACACATGCGCCCCACCCGACATGGCGGGCCGGGCGGAATACCTCATATCGATACCGGAACTCAGGAAAGTCCAATCCCGATAGGAGGCGGGGAAGCAAAGATTTCCCTGGGCGGTATACGATGGACCCGGCGTATCGACGGGCGCCGCGGCAAGGCAAAATATCGCCGCGACCAGGGCAGGCCCTGCGCGGGTCATGCGCGCGCGCCCTGGCTCGCGGCGCGGTAGGCGGCACCCAGGGAGGCGGGGTCGCCAAGGCTGCTTGCGGCCTCGACCTCGTTGCGGCCGGCTTGGGCGGCGGCGCGGAAATGCCAGTCGATTTCGTTCATGATGTCTTCTATGAGGCTTGGGGGCAGGGGCGAAAGCGCCTGTTGCAGGCGGCACAGATAGGCCTGATGGGGGGTCATGGCTCACTCACACGATTTGTGGGCGGGTTCAGCGGCCGATGTTGCGGAAGCCCTTGTGTAATTCGAAATCGCGGGACGTGACGAAGGCTTCCATATTGGACAGACGGGCATCCAGCGCGCGCAGACGCCGCACGACCGGGGCAAGCGCCGCGCTGGGTGCCGCGGCAGCGCCGGCCGCGCCGCGCCGGAGTGCCGCCGGATTGCGGCGTTCGGCGAGCCAGCCGAGCAGCATATACGTGACGCCGGTGGGCAGCACCGCGCAAACCAGCACGATCATGCGCACCAGGCTGGGTGCCAGTGAAAATTCCTCAGCCAGGTCGGCGCACAGCCCGGCGATGATCGGCCGGCGTTCGGGCGGGTTGGTATAGGACATGATCTTATTCCCCGAGTTAAAGTGGCATGCGGCTGCGCCAGCCGGCGAGTTCGGCATCGAGCACGCGTTCCAGCGCGCCAACCCGTGCCTCCAGCCGCTCGGCCAGGCTGTGCAGTTCGGCCACGATCTGCTGATCTGTGGCACTCATGGTCTGCAGGTTGAGCGCCCGCATCTTCTGCTGGTGCTTCATGCGCACGATCGCCACCACCATGACGAACGGCGCCAATACCGCGACCAGGCCAGTTAGGTCCTGCATGGCGGTGTGTCCTTAAGCGTCGCTGCGCGGCGTGACCTGCGTCATGCGCGCCTTCAGCGCCGCGAGCTCGATTTCGACCGCGTTGTCGGTCTCGAGCGCGACGATCTGGTCGGCCAGGGTCCGCCGGCCGAGATCGAAACTCTCGACCTTGCCTTCCAGCGCATCCAGGCTGCGCTCGACCTGTTCGAACCGCGCGGCCGCATCGCCGAGCCGTTCGTCGTGCAGCTTCTGGCGCAGCTTCACCCGGCTGGTCGCGATGCCATGACGCGAAAGCAAGGCTTTCTCGCGAGACTTCGCATCCGCGAGCTTGGCCTGCAATTTGGCGATGTCGGCATCCTGCTGGCCTATTCCGAGCACGATCTGGTGCAGTTGCTGGGTGAGCGCGTCGCGTTCGCGCACCATTTCGGCCCGGGCCTGCAAGGCGCCGCGGGCGAGGTCGTCGCGGTTATGGGTCAGCGCCAACTCGGCACGGCGGCCCCATTCGGCCTCGGTGCGGGTGAGCGCCTCGATCCGGCGCTCGATCTCGCGACGTTCCGCGATAGTCTGCACCGCCGAGGAGCGAACCTCGACCAGCGTATCCTCCATTTCCTGGATGATCAGGCGGATGATTTTGCGCGGGTCCTCGGCGCGATCGAGGATGGCGTTGATGTTGGCATTCACGATGTCGGACAGGCGGGAGAAGATACCCATGATGGCCTCCTAGGTGGGTGGTAATCCATGGGTAGCAGGAACCATGCCAGAACCGGCGCCAGCCGTAATCCATTGTAATATAACAGAATTATTTTTATCTCTTGGCGTCTCGGAAAAATGTGGCAATATACGCCATATTTATTTGGTGGGTTTTGCCATATATGGCGCCGTTTGCCACACCGTCTGCACCACCCGCCACCCCGTTGGGCGAAAGCCCCAACTTCCGTGACATGCTGGCCCAGGTCTCCGCCCTGGCACCGCTCGACCGGCCGGTGCTCATCCTCGGGGAACGCGGCACCGGCAAGGAATTGGTCGCCAACCGGCTGGCCTTTCTTTCCGGCCGCTGGCAGCGGCCATACCTCACCCTCAACTGCGCCGCCCTTTCGGAAAACCTGCTCGACGCCGAATTGTTCGGCCACGAAGCCGGCGCCTTCACCGGCGCTGCGCGCCGCCGCGCCGGCCGGTTCGAGGCCGCCGATGGCGGCACCCTGTTCCTCGATGAAATCGGCACCGCTTCATTCGCGGTCCAGGAAAAGCTGCTGCGCGTGCTGGAATACGGCACCTTCGACCGGGTGGGCGGCAACGAGACCATGCGCGTCGATGTTCGCATCCTGGCCGCGACCAACGCGAACCTGCCGAAACTCTCTGAACAAGGGAAATTCCGCGCCGACCTGCTGGACAGGCTCGCCTTCGATGTGGTCGCGGTACCCCCCTTGCGCGAACGCGGCGACGATGTTGTGTTGCTCGCCGGACATTTCGCCCGCCGCATGGCGGCGGAGCTGCGGCGCGATTATTTCGCCGGCTTTTCACCGCGTGCACTGGCGCAACTGACGGGCCATGACTGGCCGGGCAATGTGCGGGAATTACGCAACGTGGTGGAACGCAGTCTGGTGCGCGACACAACGCCCGAAAAGCCGCTGGACCATCTGGTGCTGAACCCCTTCCCCGGGGGCGCGCCCACACCGCCCAAGGCACTCACGCCCATAGCGATCGGAGACTTCAAGCATGCCATGGCGGCTCAGGCGCGCGGCCTGCTCATCGGTGCGCTCGCGCAAAGTGGCAACAACCAACGCCGCGCCGCGGCGGCGCTGGGGCTCAGCTATTACCAGTTCCGACATCAGATGAAATTACACAGCGTGACCACCTGATCGGCAACGCAATGTCCATCCGGTTTCCTTTGCGAATTCCCCAAAAGCGGCCCAGGCCGGAAAATCCGTCGCGGGTCGGGCGGTTCCGCCCTCATGGCAAAGTCTCCATCGGGGCCATCGGCAACGCGGGCGCAAATCGCCGCTGGCCGGGCTCCCTGGTCCAGGGTCTGATGCCGGAAACGCCCAGGTCGGTGCGCAGGCGCGCGTGCCCCCCGAGCCACAGGGCATAGGCCCCGTTGGCCGAAATATCGGCATGGGTGATCAGGCGCGTGGCGGGG
>JAJXVA010000176.1 GCA_021782435.1 Pseudomonadota bacterium | reverse complement strand
GGACGCGGAGGCCCAGGCCGTCTTCACCAGTTCCGCGATGGTCAACCCCGCGCCAAGAAGCTGCGCCTTCAGCGCCGCGATGTCGGCGTCGTCGATCAGCTTGTGGTCCGGTGTCGGCACCGGGTCCTGCCAGATCAGGATCTCGCTCGGAATTTCCGGGCCCAGGTAGCGTGCGCGCGGCCCCATGTCGCGGTGCGTCAGCTTGAACCAGGCGCGGGCAAAGGCGTCGGCCAATTCCTCCGGGTGCTTCAGGAAGCGGCGGGAAATCGGCTCGTAGATGGGGTCGAAGCGCAGCGAGAGATCGGTGGTCAACATCATCGGCGCGTGGCGCTTCGTGGCGTCATGCGCGTCCGGCACGAGGTCGGATGCGGCGCCGTCCTTCGGGTGCCACTGCCAGGCCCCGGCGGGGCTCTTTTTCAGCTCCCAATCATAATGGAACATGGTCTCGAGATAGGTGTTGTCCCAGGCGACCGGGGTCGGCGTCCAGGCACCCTCGATTCCGGAACTGATCGCATCCCCGCCAGTTCCGCGGCCGAACCGGCTGTGCCAGCCCAGGCCCTGCTCGTGGATCGGCGCCCCTTCCGGGTTCGGCCCGAGCAGGGCGGCATCGCCCGCGCCGTGGCACTTGCCGAACGTATGGCCGCCGGCAATCAGCGCCACCGTTTCCACGTCGTCCATGGCCATGCGGGCGAAGGTTTCGCGAATGTCCTTCGCCGCCGCCAGCGGGTCGGGCTTGCCGTTCGGACCTTCGGGATTGACGTAAATCAGCCCCATCTGCACCGCGGCGAGCGGGTTTTCGAGCTGGCGGTCGCTGGTGTAGCGCTCATCGCCGAGCCAGGTCTGTTCTCCGCCCCAATAGACATCGTCCTCGGGCTCCCACACGTCCACCCGCCCGGCGCCGAAGCCGAAGGTTTTGAAGCCCATCGATTCCAACGCGACGTTACCGGTCAGCACGAACAGGTCACCCCAGGAAATCGCGGCCCCGTATTTCTGCTTGATCGGCCACAGCAGGCGGCGCGCCTTGTCGAGGTTCACGTTATCCGGCCAGGAATTCAGCGGCGCGAAGCGCTGGCTGCCGGTGCCGGCGCCACCGCGCCCGTCGCCGATGCGGTAGGTGCCGGCGGCGTGCCACGCCATGCGGATGAAGAACGGGCCGTAATGGCCGTAATCAGCCGGCCACCACGGTTGGCTGTCGGTCATCAGCGCGTGCAGATCGCGCTTCAGCGCCGCGAAATCCAGCTTGGCGAACGCCTGCTTGTAGTCGAAATGCTCGCCCATCGGGTTGGACAGCGCCGAATGCTGCGCCAGCAGCTTCAGGTTCAGCTGGTTCGGCCACCATTCACGGTTCGATTTGCCGGCGTAGGTGACGTTGGGGCGCACGCCGTGAATGACCGGGCATTTGCCCGCCTTGTCGCCACCGGTTCCGTCCATGTGTTTGTCTCCCGCTCTGGTCTGCTGTGCCGGCGGCCATTTTTCCGGGCCGCGCCGGGGGCGCCGCACCGCACCGCCCCTGCCGGACCTTCTTACCAGTCCGAAGGCCATTGATGGAAGGCGCCCAACTCAATTACTGCGATAGACAGAAACTATCGGACTGGATGACCGCTCATGAACCTGCGCGATTTTCGCTATTTTCTGGCGGCGGCGGAACATCGCCATCTCGGCCGCGCGGCCCAGGCCTGCGGTGTCAGCCAGCCCACACTTTCCGTGCAGTTGCGCAAGCTGGAAGCGACGCTGGGGGTCGCCTTGTTCGAACGCGCGCCCAAGGGCGTGGTGATCACCCCCGCCGGTGCAAGGCTGCTGCCCCACGCCAGCGCCGCGCTGTCGGAGGCGGATGCCATGCTCGCCCTCGCCCGCGGCCTGCGCGACCCGCTGGCCGGGCGCTTCCGGCTCGGCATCATTCCAACCCTGGCACCCTACCTGCTGCCGCTGGTGTTCGCGCCCCTTCGCGAAGCCCTGCCCGGGCTCGAGGTGGAGCCCTGGGAAGACCAGACCGCTTCCCTGCTGGAGCGGCTGCGGGCGCGGGAACTGGAAGCGCTGCTGCTGGCGACCGACGTACCGGACCGGGGCCTGGTGTCGCAGCCGCTTTTCCATGAGCCGTTCCTGGCCGCCCTGCCGCCGGGCCATGCCCTGGCCGCGCGGGAGATGGTGGCCGAAGCCGACCTCGCCAACGACATTCTGGTATTGGCCGATGGGCACTGCCTGCGCGACCAGGCGCTGGCGGCGTGTGGCCATGGCGCGGCGTCTGGTGGCTCGCTGGGCGGCTCACTGCGCGCCACCAGCCTGGCCACGCTGCTGAACATGGTCGCCGCCGGCTATGGCACCACACTGATACCCGGGCTCGCGGCGGGGCTCGCGCAGGATGCGGGGCTGGAATTGCGTCACCTCGTCCACCGCACCGGCCGCACCGTGCGGATGGTGTGGCATGGGCGCTCTCCCCGCCAGAAAGCGGTGAGGGCGGTGGCGAAAATCATCACCGACCGGCTGCGTGGCTTCGACCGCGCCGCCGCGACCGGGTCGACCTGAACCGCGCTGCCGGTGGCAACCCGCCGCGACCGGCCAAGGCGCGGGCGGGGCGCGGGTTCAGCTGCCGGTGGCCTTGCCCCCCTGCGGCCAGCGGAGGCCGTAGCCTATAAAGACCGGCACCTGCATGGCCGGTTGACCGGAATGGGTCAGCATTTCCGGCGGCACCGCCACGAGCCGGTGGAACAGCCCGCCATAGTCCCGGGTGATATGGGCCAGTGAGGTACGCGGCGCGACGATCACCACGGTCGCGCCGTTGCGGGCACGGCGCGCGTTCAGCAGGCCATATTCGCGCGGGTCGTGGCCGAGGCAAATCACCGGCACCTTGCCGCCGAGCGCGTAATCGATTTTGCCGGCATCGAGCCAGCGCGTGGCCGCCACCACCACATCCGGGCCGCGCAGCAGGCCGTGGGCGCGCAAGCCCCGGGCGACGCTGGTCCAGTCCAGGGCCTGGATATCGGGGTCGTGACCCAGCGCGAAATGTTCGCCGATTTCGGGCAGCCAGTTGAACCGCACCTCGGTTGCCACCAGCCCGGCGCCCAGCACCACCACCGCGGCATTGGCGGCAAGCCAGAAGCGCACCAGGCCATTCTGCCGCCGAAACCGCGCAACCGCCCGGCCCAGCAGTGGAAACAGCATGAGGTAGCCCGGCGCCGCCCAGTGAAACAGAACCTTGCTGCGCAGTGACACCAGCGCGAACACCAGCACCGGCACCAGCGCCATCCAGCACAGCAACCGGTCGGCGGCATCCTCCGGCCAGCGCCAGGCGAAAACGCCGGCGCCGCACAGGGGCAGCCACACCCAGGGCAGCAGGAACAGGCTTTCCCCGGCCAGGGTGGTGATGGGTCCGAACGGATGCAGCTTGTGGCCCGCCGCCCGGCCGCCCTGAAACGCGAACGACGCCCAGTGATGCGCCGCGTTCCAGGCCACCACCGGGGAGAACACCAGGGCCGCCAGCGCCAGGGCGAGCCACAGGCCGGGTCGCGCCAATATCGGCCGGGCCTGCCGCTCGGTCAGCAGATAGACGAACACGCCCACCAAACTCAGCACCGCCGTGTATTTGGAAAACAGCGCGAGGCCCGCGCACAGCCCGGCGCCCAGCCACCAGGCCAGCGCGGCGCTGGCCGGGCCCAGCCGTTCGGCGCGCAGGGCCCGCACGAGACACAGCGTGCCGCCCAGCAGAAAAAACACCAAGGGCCCGTCCGGCAGCACCCAACTGCCGGTGGTCAGCCCGAACACCGGCGCCGCGTTCAGCGCCGCCGCCGCCCATAACCCGGCGCAGGCGCCGTACAGGGTTTCGGTCAGGGCGAACATCAGCCAGGTGGTGCCGGCAAACATCAGCACGAAGGGCAGCCGCACCACCACCGGCGCATCGCTGCCAAACAGATGCGCGGCCCCCCAGGCCATCCACCACGATGCCGGCGGATGGTCGAAATACCCGAGCGCGAGGTGCCGCCCGGTCGCCACCATGTAACTTTCGTCCACACCAAGCCCGAGCGCCCAGGCGAACAGCAACCGTGCCACCAGGGTTGTCACCACCAGTAGCGTCAACCCGCCTTCCGGCCGGTTGGCCCAGGCCAGAAATCGTGCCCAGCCGCTCTCTTTGTCCAACGACGCGCCACCTACCGGCCACGTTGCCGCCGTCCGGCTCATTTGCCTCCCGCCCTTTCCGCGCAGCCAGGCCCGACCTGGCATGGGTGACCACAGGGTGAGTTCTGCCCCTGCGGCGCCCTGCTTTAGCGCGATTTGGCGGGTCATGGCACGCGAAGTTTCGCTCGCGCCGTCGCTGTAGCGGAACGATGGCGGCGCTTTCTCCTTTCCGTTTGGCGAAAAACCGGCGCAGGCTGCATCGGGCGCCGGCACGAAACGCCAAATTTTCCAGTCGGAACCGATATGACGGATGACACGCCGCTGCCCCGGGGAACCCTACCGGACCGCCCGCTGGAGCGCCCATCGGGGCTCCCATCGGGGCTCCCACCGAAGCTCCCACCGGGGCTGACCACGACAGAGGCCCTGGCCCGCCTGGCCGCGGAAGGGCCCAACCGGCTGCCGAGCGGCAACACCCGCAATCTCGCCCGGATCGCGGCCAGCGTGGTCACCGAGCCCATGTTCGGGCTGCTGCTCGCGGCCTGCGCCATCTATCTCCTGCTGGGCGAAACCCGGGACGCGATCATTCTCGGGGTGTTCGCCACCAGTTCGGTCGGCATCGCCATTTTCCAGGAAGCCCGCACCGAGCGCGTGCTGGCCGCCCTGCGCGACCTGACCAGCCCCCGGGCGCTGGTGGTGCGCGACGGCGTGGAAGCCCGGATCGCCGGCACCGAACTGGTGCGCGGCGACCTGCTGGTGCTGGCCGAGGGCGACCGCGTGCCGGCGGACGCGACGATGTTCGCCGCACAGGACCTGGCCACCGACGAATCCCTGCTCACCGGCGAATCCGTGCCGGTTCGCAAACGGGCCGCCGATCCGC
>JAJXVA010000008.1:21179-23910 GCA_021782435.1 Pseudomonadota bacterium | reverse complement strand
CCGCCGACGATGCGGATACCGCCCCGGGGGCCGATGGCACCGATGCCGCATAGCCAGGCGCCGGTGGCGGCACGCGCGGAGATCGGGCGGGCGCCGACCGGCGGAGAGTCCCAACTCGGGAACGCGGGGGCCATGGCGATGCCGCCGCCTGTGCCGGTGGCGGACTGAGCGATGAGCGGTGTATTCCCGCCCGAGGATGGCCCAGACCGCCGAGCGCCGCCGGCGGATGGCGCGCCGGCGCGGCCGTTCGGCGCGCCGCGCGCCGGCGCGGTGCCAAGGATGGAGACCGTACGCGTAACCGCCCCGGATCTGCGCCGGCGCGCGGCACTGGAGAAAACTCACGGACGGCTGATCCTGACCGTGTTTGGCTTCCTGGCCTTGTTTGGCGCGGTGGCGCTCAAGCTGGCGGATGCGACCCTGTTCGACCCGGTGGTGCCGAAGGAGCCCGTGGTGGCACGGATCGAGGCGGCGGCGACCAAGCCCGCGCCATCGCTGACCGCCGCCCTGCCCTTCCACCGCGCGAGCATTCTGGACCGTAACGGCCAGCCGCTGGCGGTTTCGCTGGCGACCGCCGAGGTCTATGCCGATCCGCGGCAGATGATGGATACCGCGGATGCCGCGCGGAAGCTGAAATCGGTGCTGCCGCAGATCGATGAAGCGCAACTGGCGCAGAGACTTTCGACCGCGCGCGACTTCGTGTACGTGGCGCGCAGAATTACCCCGCGCGAGGAAGAAGCAGTTAACGCGCTGGGCATTCCGGGCATCTATTTCCAGTCGTCGGAGCGGCGCTACTACCCGCTGGGACGGATGGCGGCACAGGTGCTGGGCGGCGTCGACGTGGACGAGCACGGGGTTGCCGGGATAGAGAAATATTTTGATAAGCGGCTGATGGGTGATGCGGCACCGCTCAGGCTTTCGATCGATGTCCGGATTCAGGCGATCGTGCATGACGAGTTGGCCGCGGCGATGCAGGAGTTTCAGGCGATCGGCGCCGCCGGCATCGTGATGGATGTCAATACCGGTGAATTACTGGCGATGGTGAGCCTGCCGGATTACGATGCCAACGATTTCGGCTCGGCCCCGCCCGATGCGCGCTTCAACCGGGGTGCGACCGGACGCTACGAGCCGGGCAGCACGTTCAAACTGCAAACCGCCGCGATGGCGCTCGATTGCGGCGCGATACATATTTGGAACATGTTCGACGCGGCCGAACCCATTCATTTCGGGCGCTTCACGATCACCGATTTCGAGGGCAAGCATCGCTGGCTTTATCTGCCGGAAGTGCTGGCCTATTCCTCGAACCTCGGCGCGGCGCACATCGCGGACATTGTCGGCGCGGCGCGGCAGCGGGCCTGGCTCGGGAAGCTGGGCATGTTCCAGCGGGTTGGCGTGGAACTGCCGGAAGCCGCGGTGCCGCTGTTCCAGCCGGCGGCGCGGTGGAGCCGGCTGACGACGATGACGGTGGGTTTCGGGCAGGGAATTTCCATCACGCCGCTGCACCTGGTGCGCGCGACCGCGGTGGTGGCGAATGGCGGGATCGTCATTCGCCCGACACTGCTGGCGCGTGAGGCCGAAGGCGCGCCGGAACCGACGAGCCCGCTGCTGACCCCGGTTGCCGATGGTTTCGCGCCCGGGTCCGACATGCCGGCCGAGCCGGAAATGAAGCCGCCGGTGATGCTGGATGCGCCGATGATGCACGCGGCGACATCGGATATCGTGCGCAAGCTGATGCGCCTGGTGGTGACCGCGGGCTATGGCAAGCCGGCCGAGGTGCCGGGCTACTACGTGGGTGGCAAGACCGGCACGTCGGAGAAAGTGTCGGCGCATGGCGGCTACGAGAAACACGCGAATGTCAGCGCCTTCGTGTCGGTGTTTCCGATGAACCATCCGCGCTACGCGGTGTACATGATGTTGGATGACCCCAAGGGGAACGCGAGCACCGGGTTTTTCTCGACCGCCGGCGCGGTGGCGGCGCCAGCGGCGGGGCGCGTGATCGCGCGGATTGCGCCCTTGCTGGGCCTGTTCCCGGATACCAAGGACGCGGCGACGATCGATGCGCGCCTCGCGATACCGCTGCAACCCGCCGTGCCGCCGGGCGCGCACGCGGCGATGAACGGGCCCGTGGCCACTGCGGCGGCGCGGCCGGCGCGGCAACACAAGGGGGCGCGGCGGGCCGCGGACCGGGCCGCGGCGCATACACGATTGGCGCTGGCGGGGCGGGCCGGATGATGAGCGAGACGATGCCACGCATCGGGCTGCGCGACACCGATGCCGCCCGGATGCTGGTGCGCGAACTGGGGGCGACCGGCGTGACCGCGGATAGCCGCGCGGTGCGGCCGGGCGATGTGTTTGCCGCCCTGCCGGGCGCGCGCGCCGATGGCACGCGCTTCATTGCCGAGGCGGTGGCGCGGGGCGCGGTGGCGGTGCTGGCCGCGAGCGGCACGGTGTGGCCCGCCGAGACGCCGGCGGTGCCTCTGGTCACTGATGCGGCGCCACGCCGCGCACTCGCGTTACTGGCGGCGGCGCTGGCCGGGCGGCAGCCGCATTGCGTGATCGCGGTGACGGGCACCAACGGCAAAACCAGCACGGTCTCGTTTCTACGCCAGATTTGGACATTGGCGGGACGCAAGGCGGCAAGCCTGGGCACGCTGGGACTGGTCGCGCCAGGGTTCGCGCCAGGCGAGTTGCGGCTGCCAGTCGATCAACGCCGGCGTCGGCAGCACCGTGCCGA
>JAJXVA010000008.1:0-21169 GCA_021782435.1 Pseudomonadota bacterium | reverse complement strand
GCGCCAGGCACCGGCTTGACCACGCCGGACCCGGTAGCGCTGTCCGGCACGCTCGCGAGGCTCGCGGGCGGGGGCGTGCATCATGCGGCGCTCGAGGCGAGTTCCCACGGGCTCGACCAGTACCGGCTGGACGGGATGCGGCTGGCCGCGGCGGGGTTTTCCAACCTGACGCGCGATCACCTGGATTATCATGGCACGATGGCCGCCTACCGGGCGGCCAAGCTGCGGCTGTTCGGGGAACTCCTGAGCCCGGGCACACCGGCCGTGGTGCATACCGGGCTGGAGACCGAGACCCTGGGCGCGCTGCGCGACATTGCCCGGCGGCGGCGTTTACCGCTGGCGAGCGTCGGACCGGGCGGCACGATGCTGGACCTGCGGACCGCCACCCCCGCAGCGGATGGGCAGGTGCTGCAGCTTGCGCTGGACGGACGGCTGCATGAGGTGAGGCTGGGCCTGGCCGGAGGGTTTCAGGCCGACAATGTGTTGCTGGCGGCGGGACTGGCGATGGCGGTGGGCGAGACCGGCGTATTGGAACGCCTGCCCCAGTTGCAGGGCGTGCGCGGCCGGATGGAACGGGTTGGCAAACTGCCGAATGGTGCCTGCGCTTATGTCGATTACGCGCATACACCGGATGCGCTGGAGCGGCTGCTGCTGGCTCTGCGGCCGCACGCCGCGGGCCGCCTGCATGTGGTGTTTGGCGCCGGCGGCGACCGGGACGCGGGTAAGCGGCCGCTGATGGGCGCGGTTGCGGCGCGCCTGGCCGATACGGCGATCATAACCGACGACAACCCGCGCGGTGAAAACCCGGCGGCGATACGCGCCGCTATTCGCGCGGCCTGCCCCGCGGCCATGGAGATCGGCGACCGCGCGGCGGCGATTGCCGCGGCGCTGAACCGGCTGGGACCGGGGGATGTGCTGGTGGTGGCCGGCAAGGGGCATGAAAGCGGCCAGATCATCGGCGATACGGTGCTGCCGTTCGATGATGCCGCGGTGCTGCGCGGGCTGTTAGGGGCATGAGCGCGCTTTGGCCGGCGGCGGCGCTGGTGGCGGCGACGGGGGGACACATGACCCTGCCGTTCGACGCGGCCGGAATTTCGATCGATTCGCGGACCTTGCGACCCGGCGACCTGTTCGTGGCGCTGCACGGCACGGGCGATGGCCATGAGTTCGTGGCGGCGGCGCTGGCGCGGGGCGCGGCCGGGGCGATGGTGACCCGCGTGCCCGATGGGCTGGCCGCAACGGCGCCCCTGCTGATGGTGGCCGATACCAACCAGGCCCTGACCGCGCTGGGCGCGGCGGGGCGGGCCCGCTTTGCCGGCCCGGTGGTGGCGGTGACCGGCAGCGTGGGCAAGACCACGACCAAGGAAATGCTGCGCCTGGTACTGGCCGAGGGCGGCGCGGCGCATGCCGCCGAGGCGAGCCACAACAACCATTGGGGTGTGCCGCTGACCTTGGCCCGACTGCCGGTGACGGCTTCGGGGTGTGCCGTGGAAATCGGGATGAACCACTCGGGCGAGATCGCGCCGCTGGCGCGCCTCGCGCGGCCCGATGTGGCGGTCATTACGGCGATTGGCACCGCGCATATCGGCCAGATGGGTTCGGCACGGGCGATAGCGGTGGAAAAGGCCAGCATCGCCACAGGGCTCGGGGCGGCCGGAGTGCTGGTGGCGCCGCACGGGACGCGCTGGGACGACGCATTGCGGCGGGCGGCGGACGGGCGGACGTGGTTGAGCTTCGGCTTCGCCGCCGGTGCCGACACACGGGTGCGGGAGTTCGTGGCGGATGCCGAGGGCAGCACCGTGGCTCTGGATTTGCGCACCGCGACGGTACGGCTGCGGATTCCCGCGCCGGGGCGGCACATGGTGGAAAACGCCCTGGCGGCACTGACCGCGGCCGAGGCGACCGGACTGGATGTGCGCGCGGCCTCCGCGCGGCTCGAAGCCTTCGCCGCCTTTGGCGGACGCGGACGACGGCACCGCATTTCCCTGGGGGAGGGATCCGCGCTGCTGCTGGATGAAAGCTACAACGCCTCATCGGCCTCGGTGCGGGCGGCGCTGGGCGTGCTGGGGTTGCAGGCGGCGCGACGGCGCCTGGTGGTGCTGGGGGACATGCGGGAACTGGGCGCACATAGCGAAGCCGAGCACCGCGCGCTGGCCGCGCCGGTGGCCGAAATCGCCGATCTCGTTTTCGTGTGCGGCGAGGCCATGGCTTACTTGTACGAGGAATTACCGGTAGCGAAGCGCGGCGGCCAGGCCCTGACCGCGGTCGATCTCGCGCCGATGGTCCGGGCCACCCTGCGAGCGGGCGATGCGGTTCTGGTCAAGGGCAGCAACGGCATGAAACTGGGCGCCCTGGTGGCGGCGTTGATGGCCGGCGGGTCTGACGCGACGCAGGGCGCGGCGGCATGATTTACGATCTCGCCCAGTTGCTGGGCCGCACCGATCCGATAAGCAATTTGCTGCACTACATCACGTTCCGTGCCGCGCTCGCGTGTCTGACCGCGCTCGTGTTCAGCTTTCTGTTCGGGCCGCGCATGATCCGCCGGCTGAAAGCCTTGCAGGGGGCGGGTCAACCGATTCGCGATGACGGTCCGGCGCGCCACTTGATCGAAAAAAAGGGCACCCCGACCATGGGCGGGCTGCTGATACTGGCGGCGCTGAGCGTTTCCACCCTGCTGTGGGCGGATTGGCTGAACCCGTATGTGTGGATCGCGCTGCTGGTGACCCTGGGCTATGGGCTGCTGGGTTTTGCCGACGATTTCCTGAAGGTGACCAAACGCAACAGCAAGGGGCTGTCCGGGCGACGGAAATTGCTCGGCCAGGCGCTGATCGGCTTTGCCGCCGCGGCGGCGATTGCGTTCGTCACGGGCGGGGCGTTGGGCACCGGGCTTGCCGTGCCGTTTCTGAAATCGGTCATGATCCCGCTCGGCGCGGCCTTTCCGGTGTTCGGCATGCTGGTGCTGATGGGTGCCTCCAATGCGGTGAATTTGACGGACGGGTTGGATGGGCTGGCGATCGTGCCGGCGATCATTGCCGCGGCGGTGTTCGCGTTCATCGCCTATCTGGTGGGCAACCATCTGTTCGCGACTTACCTGGAACTGCACCCCGTTCCGGGCGTGGGCGAAACCGCCGTGTTCACCGCGAGTTTGATTGGCGCGGGATTGGGGTTTTTGTGGTTCAATGCGCCGCCGGCCGCCGTTTTCATGGGCGATACCGGCAGCCTCGCGATTGGCGGGGCACTTGGCACGCTGGCGGTGGAAACCAAGCACGAGATCGTACTGGCGCTGGTCGGTGGGCTGTTCGTGGTGGAAACCGTGTCGGTGATCGTGCAGGTGTTCTGGTTCAAGCGCACCGGACGGCGGGTGTTCCTGATGGCACCGCTGCATCACCATTTCGAGAAAAAGGGCTGGGCGGAGCCGACCATCGTCATTCGGTTCTGGATCATTTCGATCATCCTGGCGCTGGCGGGCCTTGCCACGCTGAAGATCCGATGAGCGAGTTTCGCCCAGATACGTTCGCCGGCCGGCGCTTCGCGGTGCTGGGGCTTGGCCGGGCCGGAGCGTCGGCAGCGCGCGCGCTGCTGGCCATGGGGGCCGAGGTTCTGGCCTGGGACGACGATCCGGGCAAGCGCGACGACACCCTGCCGATCTCGGACCCGCTCGGCGCGCGCTACGACGCGTTGGTGATCTCGCCTGGTATTCCGCATTTTCTGCCCGCGCCCCACCCCGTGGCCGCGGACGCCCGGGCGCGGTTTCTGCCCATATGGACAGATGCCGAATTGCTGTTCCAGGCGGTACGGGAAAATGGCTCCCGCGCACGGTTCGCCGGCATTACCGGCACCAATGGCAAATCGACCACCACCGCGTTGCTCGCGCACGTGCTGGCGCGCGCGGGGCTGAGCGTGGCGGCGGGAGCCAATCTTGGCCCGGCGGCGCTGGCCCTGCCCGGTCTCGACGATCACGGCGTTTATTGCCTGGAAATGTCGTCCTATATGCTCGAACGGCTGGCGACCCTGCGGTTCGATGTCGCGACACTGTTGAACCTGACCCCGGACCACCTGGACCGGCATGGCGACATGGCGGGGTATGCAGCGGCGAAGCGGCATATATTCGACCGCCAGACCACGGCGGATACCGCCGTGGTGGGCGTGGACGACGGGCCTTCGCGGACGATGGCGGACGGGCTGCGCGGCCCCCATGTGATGCGGGTTTCCGGCCATGCCCCGGCCGATCTATGGGCCGAGGGCACGTGGCTGCGCGATGCCGACGGGCCAATTCTGGATCTGCGCGAGGCCCCTGCCCTGCCGGGCGCGCACAATGCGCAGAATGCCGCCGCGGCCTGCGCCATGGCGGCCGCGCTGGGCGTGAGCCGCGCGCGGCTGGCCGATGGTCTGCGCGATTATCCGGGCCTGCCCCACCGCCAGAGCCTGATCGCCGAAATCGATGGTGTGCGCTTCATCAATGACAGCAAGGCGACCAATGCCGACGCCACCGAACGCGCGCTGGTATGTTATCGCCAGGTGATATGGATCGCGGGCGGCATGGGCAAGGTGGGGGGGATAGAGGCGCTGGCGCCGTATTTCCCGCGGGTCGCGGAAGCCCTGCTGATCGGTCGTGACGCGCCGGTATTTGCCCGCACCCTGCAAGCTCATGGCGTGCCACACCGGATCGTCGAAACGCTCGAGCGTGCCGTGCCCGAGGCGGACGCGGCGGCGCGGCGGCGCGGCGTGAAGGTGGTGCTGCTGTCGCCGGCGGCGGCGAGCTTCGACCAGTTCAGCGGCTTCGAGCAGCGCGGCGAGGTTTTCGCGCATTTGACACGCGCCTTGCGGGAGGTGGTGTGATGCCGGTTTCGCGCACCGATACGTCCCTGCTGGGACGGTGGTGGTGGTCGGTCGACCGCCTGACGCTGATTGCGATCGCGACCCTGATCGGGTTCGGCTATGTGCTGATCCTGGCGGCATCCCCCTCGGTTGCGGCGCGCATCGGCGAGGCACAGGACCTGTTCATCCTGAAGCAGGTTCTGTTTCTCGCGGTCGCCTTCGTCGAGGTGGTCGGGGTGTCGATGCTGTCGCCACGCAACGTCAAACGGGCCGCCCTGCTGGGCTGCATGATAGCGCTCGGACTGACCGCGATGACGCTGGTGATAGGCACCGAGATCAAGGGCGCGCGGCGGTGGATTTCGCTGCCGGGGTTCGCGATACAGCCGAGTGAATTCCTGAAACCCTGCTTCGCGGTAGTGGCCGCCTGGCTGATAGCGGAGAGCAAGAAGCGGCGGAATTTTCCCGGCACACTCATGGCCTGCGCGATTTTCGTGATGATTCTGTTGCTGCTCAAGGCGCAGCCGGATATCGGCATGCTGACCGTGGTCACAGCGGTTTTTCTGGCGCAGCTGTTCGTCGAGGGGATCAATCTCGGCTGGATCGGTCTTGGCCTGATCGGGATGGTGCTGGGCGCGATAGGGCTTTACACCTGGGATGCGCATGTGCGCACGCGCGTGCTGCGCTTTCTGCACCCGACCGCCGATAATTCCTATCAGGTAGACAAGGCGTTGCAGGCTTTTGGCAATGGCGGGCTGTTCGGCCGCGGCCCGGGCGAGGGCCAGGTCAAGGATATGCTGCCGGACGCGCACGCCGATTTCGTGTTCGCGGTGGCGGGCGAGGAATTCGGGTTTCTGGTCTGCCTCGTGCTGGTGGCGATATTCGCGTTCATCGTGATCCGCGCGTTGCTGCGGCTTTTGAACGAGCACGATCTGTTCATCATTCTGGCGGTCAGCGGTCTTGCCACCAGTTTCGGGTTGCAGGCCTTCGTGAACATGGCGAGCGCGCTGCACCTTATTCCGACCAAAGGCATGACGCTGCCGTTCATTTCGTATGGTGGCAGTTCGGCGCTGGCGATGGCGCTGGAACTGGGATTTCTGCTGGCCTTGACGCGCGCGCGCAGCCAGGGCGCACTGCGATGAACGGACGTCGGGTCATTCTGGCGGCGGGCGGCACGGGCGGGCATTTTTTCCCGGCCGAGGCGCTGGCCGCGGAATTGACGGCGCGTGGCCACGCCATTGCCTTGATGACGGACCGCCGCGGCCAGGACCGCGCGCCGGACGGCGCGTTTGCCGGCGTGCCGGTGGCGGTGCTGGCGGGCGGCGGGTTGGCCGGGCGTGGCGTGGCCAGCGCCGCCAGATCGGCCCTGGCCCTGGCCGCCGGCACGATGCAGGCCTGGGCGGCGTTGCGGCGGCTGCACCCCTCAGCGATCGTCGGGTTCGGCGGCTATCCCAGCGTGCCGCCAGTGCTCGGCCGGCGCCTGTTGCGCCGGGCGGTGCCCGTGGTGCTGCACGAACAGAACGCGGTACTGGGCCGCGCCAACCGATTTCTGGCGCGCGCGGGCGGCACAATTCTGGCCCTGAGCTATGCCGCGACCCGGACACTGCCGGCGGGGGTCGCAACGGTTGTAACCGGCAACCCGGTACGCCCGGCGATCGGCGCATGCGCGGCCAGCCCTTACGCGCCTCCAGCACCCGACGGGCCGATCCGCGTGCTGGTGACCGGCGGGTCGCTCGGCGCGCGGATATTCTCGACAGTGGTACCGGCGGCTCTGACCGCGCTGCCGCCCGGTGTGCGGGCGCGGCTGGTCATTACCCAGCAGGCACGCGAAGCGGACCTCGCGGCGGTGCGCGCCGCCTACGAGGCCGCCGGGCTGGAGGTGACGCTGGCCTCGTTCTTCAACGACATGGCGGCGCGGATCGTGGCGGCGCATCTCGTGATCGGGCGGGCCGGCGCCTCGACGCTGGCGGAACTGGCCGTGATCGGGCGGCCCGCCGTGCTGGTGCCCCTGCCGGGGGCGATAGACGACCACCAGAGCGCGAACGCGGCGGCGCTGGGCGCGGGCGCCTGGCGGTTGCGCGAGGCGGAATTCGTGCCCGCGCTTCTGACCGCGCTGCTCACGGAAATTCTGACCAGCCCGACGAGTTTGCCGGCGGCGGCGGCGGAAATGGCCCGGCACGGGCGGCCGGACGCGGCGGCCCGTCTGGCCGATGTGGTGGAAGCCGCGATCCGGGAGAGCGCCTCATGAGAGCCTTGCCGCTTTCGATCGGGACCATTCATTTCGTGGGTATCGGCGGCATTGGCATGTCCGGTATCGCGCAGTTGCTGCACGTGCTGGGCTACGCAGTGCAGGGCAGCGACCTCGCCGAGACCGCCAATGTGGCGCGGCTGCGCGAGGCGGGTATTCCCGTGATGATAGGCCATGACGCGGCGCATCTGGGCAAGGCGCGGGTGGTGGTGGTGTCGACCGCGGTCAAGCGCGACAACCCGGAAGTGGTGGCCGCGCGTGAGCGGTTCATTCCGGTGGTGCGACGGGCGGAAATGCTGGCCGAGTTGATGCGGCTGCGCTGGTCGGTGGCGGTGGGCGGCACCCACGGCAAGACCACCACCACATCGCTGATCGCCTGCGTGCTGGAGGCGGCGGGCCTGGACCCGACCGTGATCAATGGTGGGATCGTGAATGCCTACGGGTCCAATACCCGGCTGGGTCAAGGGGAATGGATGGTGGTGGAGGCCGACGAAAGCGACGGCAGCTTTCTACGCCTGCCGGCGACGATCGCGGTGGTCACCAACATGGACCCCGAACACCTCGACCATTGGGGCACGGCGGAGGCGATGACCGCGGGCTATGATCAATTTGTGGGGAATATTCCCTTCTACGGGTTCGCGGTGCTGTGCATTGACCACCCAGCGGTGCAGCAGATGATACCCCGCGTGTCCGACCGGCGCGTGGTGACGTATGGGCTATCGCCGCAGGCGGATGTGCGCGGGCAGGTGATAAAGTCCGATCCCACCGGCTCGACGTTCAAGGTCATCATCACCGACCGGGCGCGCGGGCGGACGCGTGAGATGACGCCGTTCCGGCTGCCGATGCTCGGCGCGCATAATGTCCAGAACGCGCTCGCGGCGGTGGCGATCGCGACCGAAATGGGGGTGGACGAGGATACGATCCGGGCCGCCTTCGCCGGGTTCCGCGGCGTGAAGCGGCGCTTTACCCGTACCGGGGAAGCCGGCGGCATAACCGTGATCGATGATTACGGCCACCACCCAGTGGAAATTGCCGCCGTGCTGAAGGCCGCGCGGCAGGCTGGCGCGCGCGACGTGGTGGCGGTGGTGCAGCCGCACCGCTATACCCGGCTGCAATCTCTGTTCGAGGAGTTCTGCACCTGCCTTAACGATGCCGGAACCGTGATCGTCGCCGATGTCTATTCCGCCGGCGAGGCTCCGATACCGGATTTCGACCGCGACGCCCTGATCGAGGGGTTGCGCGCGCACGGCCACCGCGCGGTAGTGCCGCTATCCGAGCCATCGCACCTCGCGGAAATGGTGCATTCGATTGCCCGGTCCGGGGATTATGTGGTGTGCCTGGGTGCCGGCAACATTACCCAATGGGCCCATGCTCTACCTGAGGAATTGGCCGCCCTGCAGGGCCGCGGCAAGCGGAAGGCGGCGCGATGAGCGCGACCCTGGCCCTGCCGATGGGGTGCGGCGGCCTGCGCGGGCGGGTGCGGGCGGACGCGGACCTGGCCGCGACCACCTGGTTTCGCGCGGGCGGGCGGGCGGAATGCCTGTTCCGACCGGCCGATACCGAGGATCTGTGCACCGCGCTGATGGCCTTGCCGGACACCGCCCGTCTGACCGTGCTGGGGGCGGGGTCGAATGTGATCATACGTGATGGCGGGATCCCGGGACTGACGATACGCCTCGGCGGCGGCTTTTCCGACATGGTGCCGGACGCGGATGGCATGGTCGCGGGCGCTGCCTGCCTGGATGCGCATATCGCGGCGCAGGCGGCCGAGGCCGGTCTGACCGGACTGGAATTTCTCTCCGGCATACCCGGCAGCCTGGGCGGGGCGGTTGCCATGAACGCCGGCGCCTATGGCAGCGACATCGGCTCGGTGCTGGACTGGGCCGATGTCGCCACGCCACACGGTGTGCTGCGGCTGAGCGCCGTGCAGTTGCAGCTTGCGTATCGGCACGCCTGCCTGCCGGCGCGCGGGGTGGTGGTACGGGCGCGGTTGCGCGCGACGAACGGGGAGCGCGCGACGATAAATGCCAGAATGCACGAAATCGCGACGAGCCGGGCGCAAACCCAGCCGGTGCGGTCGCGCACCGGCGGCAGCACGTTCCGCAATCCCGCCGCGCATGAAAGCGGACTGCGCGCCTGGGAATTGATCGACGCCGCCGGCTGTCGTGGGCTGACCTATGGCGATGCGCAGGTTTCCGATCTGCACTGCAACTTTCTGATCAACCGCGGCACAGCCAGCGCGACCGAGCTCGAGACGCTGGGCGAGATCGTCCGCCGCAGGGTACGCGATGCCAGCGGGGTGACCCTGGCCTGGGAAATCCGGCGGCTTGGTATTTGGCCCGCCGGGTTGGCGCGGCTGCCGGAGACGACGGCATGATGACGGTTGCGGTTCTCTATGGCGGCATTTCTGCGGAGCGGGAGGTCAGCCTGTCGTCGGGGACGCAGGTGGTTGCGGCACTGCGTGGCGCGGGCTTCGCGGTGCGCCCGATCGAGGCGGGGGCGGACCTCGCGGCGGTCATCACGGCGCTGAACCCGCGCCCGGACGTGGTGTTCAATGCCCTGCATGGCCGTTTCGGCGAGGACGGCACCATTCAGGGGATGTTGGACTGGATGGGTCTGCCCTACACGCATTCCCCGGCGCGGGCCTCGGCGCTGGCCATGGACAAGGCTTCGGCCCGGGCGGTGTTTCTCGAGGCCGGGCTGCCGGTGGCGCCGGGCCGGGTGATATCGGTTGCAAGCCTGGCCGAGGCCGATCCGCTGCCGCGCCCCTATGTGGTGAAGCCGATTGCCGAAGGCAGCTCGGTCGGGGTTCATATTCTGCGCGAGGGGGACAACCGGCGCGCGGAAATCGCCAGCGGCTGGTCGCATGGCCCGACCGCGCTGGTAGAGGAATTCATACCGGGCCGGGAATTGACGGTGGGCGTGCTGGCCGACCGGGCGCTGACGGTGACCGAAATCAACCCCGCGCACGCCTTCTACGACTACGAAAGCAAATATGCGGCCGGCGGGTCGCGCCACGCCCTGCCGGCGCCGATACCCGAGGCGGTGGCGGCGCTCGCCTGCCAGGTGGCGGTGGCGGCGCACCAGGCGCTGGGCTGCCGCGGCGCGACACGGGCGGATTTCCGGTACGACGACACCGTCAGCGAGCCGGGACGGTTGATACTGCTGGAGGTGAATACCCAGCCGGGGCTGACGCCGACCAGCCTGCTGCCGGAGCAGGCCGCGTATTGCGGGATGGATTTTCCGTCCCTGTGCCGCTGGATGGTGGAGCAGGCCGCATGCCGCGAATGAGTTCGGGCAAGCCGCGCCGTGAGGGCGCCGCGCCGACGCGGGCGGGAGAGCGACCGACGCCTATTCTGGGCGAACCGCGCGCGCTGAAGGACCGGCCGCACCGCATGACCCTGGCGCTGCGCCGGGCGCGGCGGCGGGGCCGGCCGTTGATGCTGGCTGGCCTGGCTCTGACCGGGGTGCTGGGCGCGGTGTGGCTGCTGCGGACCACGCGCCGCGAGGCGAGCCTGACCGGCGCGCAGGCGAGGCTGGGCAATTTCGGCGACACGCTGGGGCTGAGGGTGCGGGAGGTGCGGATCGAGGGACGGTCGGCGACCCCACTGCCATTGCTGAATGCGGCGCTCGGCGTGCGCACGGGCGACCCGTTGCTGGGATTTTCCGTGCGCGCGGCGCGCGCCCGGATCGAGACTCTGGCCTCAGTCGAGCAGGCGACGGTGGAACGGCGCTGGCCGGACACGGTTCTGGTGCTGTTGCAGGAGCGGCGGGCGGCGGCGGTGTGGCAGCATAACGGGCATTTCTCGCTGATCGACCGGAACGGCACGGTTCTGGCAGACCAGAATATTCGGCATCTGGCGCAGGGGCTGAAGCTGCTGGTGGGGGAGGAGGCCCCGAGCCACGCCGAACAGTTGCTGTCGGATCTGAGCAAGTTCCCGGCGATCGAAACGCGGGTGCAGGCGGCGGTGCTGGTGGGCAACCGGCGCTGGGACCTGGAGACCGATAACGGCGCCTATGTGTTGCTGCCCGAGGAAAACGAGGACAAGGCGCTGGCTCGGCTGACGCGATTGCAGGCCGCGACCGACCTGCTGGACCGCAAGCTGACCGTGATCGACCTGCGCCTGCCGGACCGGGTGACGTTGCGCCCCGAAGCGACGGCGACACCGGCGACGGTACCCCCCTCATGATGACGCAAGCCGAATACGCGGCCGGCGCGCCGAATTGCTTGGAGACAGGAAAATGACCGACCTGCCGCGCCGGCTGACCACGCCGCCGATGGACCCGGACCCGCCGCAGCGGGCGCGCCCGCGCGCCGGCGGGCCGTTCGGCGTGCTGGATATCGGCACCACGAAAATCGCCTGTCTGATCGGACGCACGGAGAGTGATGGCACGTTGCGGGTGCTTGGATTTGGCTGGCAGAAGGGGCGCGGCGTGCGCGCGGGCTCGATCGTGGACCTCGAGGAGGCCGAGCGCGCCATTCGCGCGGCGGTGGGCCAGGCCGAGGACATGGCCGATTTCCGCCTGCGCGCCGTGACCGTGAATTTATCGTGCGGGCAACCCGAGAGCCGATTGTTCAACGTGCAGTGGCCGGTGGGTGGACGGGCGGTCGCGGAGGCGGATTTGCGCCGGGTGGTGAGCGAGGGGCGCGCCCGGGCTTCCGCCGACGGGCGCGAGACCATTCACGCGCTGCCGCTGGGCTTCGGGGTGGACGAGGTGACGAATATCGGCGACCCGCGCGGCCAGCACTGCGAAACGCTTTCGGCACGGCTGCACGTGATCGATGCGAGCGCGACCGCGCTGCGCACGCTGGGCGCCTGCATCACGCGGTGCGATCTGGATATCGCCGAACTGGTTTCGGCGCCGATGGCGGCCGGGTTGGCGACACTCGTCGACGATGAGCGGCAACTGGGCACGACGCTGCTGGACATGGGGGGGGGCACGACCGGGATTGCCGTGTTGTGCGAGGGCCACGTGCTGCACACGTCGCAAATTCCGATCGGTGGACAGCACGTGACGATGGACATCGCCAAGGGCTTGTCCACCACCATTACCCACGCCGAGCGACTTAAGACCCTGTATGGCAACGCCCAGTCGAGCCCCGACGATGAGCGTGAAATGCTGGCGGTACCCCTGGTGGGCGAGGACGATTCCGCCATCGCCCATATACCCAGGGCGATGCTGATGAACATCATCCGGCCGCGGCTCGAGGAGACCTTCGAGATGGTGCGTGAGCGGCTGGAAGCGTCCGGCCTGGGGCGCGCCGCAGAAAACCGGGTGGTTTTGACCGGCGGCGCGTCGCAACTGGCGGGGCTGCGGGAATTGGCGGCGCAAATTCTGGGCCAGCCGGTGCGGCTGGGCCGGCCCGGGAATTTGCGCGGTATGCCGGACGCGGCGAGCGGCCCGGCCTTTGCCACCGCGGCCGGCCTGCTGGCCTGGGCTGCCGGCGAGGGACGCGTGCTGGCGGACGCGGATTTGGAGCCGGAGACGCCGGAAGGCGGGCTGCGCCGGCTGATGTTCTGGCTGAGGCGCGCATGGTGAGACCGGCACGCCCCAGATTTGTCGCGATGTTCGTAAAGCGACAACAAAATGTTGTTTCAGGCTTCAACGAATCGGCGCGCAGTGCGAGATTCGCATCCGGCCGCCTTTTGGCCCCGTCCCCGCGAAGGGAGAGACTTCCATGACCCTGCATCTGAGTGTTCCCGTGTCCCTGACCTCTGATTTCCTGCACCACATCACCGTCATCGGGGTTGGTGGTGGCGGCACCAACGCCGTCGACAACATGATCGCGCTCGGACTCCAGGGCGTCGATTTCGTGGTGGCCAACACCGATGCCCAGCAATTGCAGTTCAGCCGCGCCGACCGGCGAATTCAACTCGGCCCCCACATCACGCAAGGGCTGGGCGCGGGCGCCAAGCCCGAGATCGGGCGCGCCGCGGCCGAGGAAGCGGCCGAGGAAATCTATCAGCAGCTGGACGGGGTGCACATGGTGTTCATCACCGCCGGCATGGGCGGGGGTACCGGCACAGGGGCCGCGCCGGTCATTGCGCGCATGGCCAAGGAGCGTGGGATTCTGACCGTCGGCGTGGTGACGAAGCCATTTACCTTCGAGGGGTCGAGGCGGGCGCGGACGGCGGAGGCCGGCATCGATGAACTGACGCAGCAGGTGGACACGCTGATCGTCATTCCGAACCAGAATCTGTTCCGATTGGCGAACGACCGCACCGGTTGGGCCGAAGCGTTCAAGATGGCCGACAACGTGCTGTACATGGGGGTGCGGGGCATCACCGACCTGATGACCACACCCGGCCTCGTGAATTTGGACTTCGCCGATATCCGCACCGTGATGAGCGAGGCCGGCAAGGCGATGATGGGCACAGGGGAAGCCGACGGAGAGGGCCGCGCGGTGCGGGCGGCGGAGGCGGCGATCAATAATCCGCTGCTCGAGGATACCTCGATGGCGGGGGCACGGGCGCTGCTGGTCAACATAACCGGTGGCGAGGACATGACCCTGTATGAAGTGGACCAGGCGATAAACCGGGTGCGCGAGGAGATCGACGAGAACGCGAACATCATATTCGGCTCGACCATCGATGCCGCCATGACCGGACGGGTGCGGATTTCCGTGGTGGCGACGGGTATCGAAAGCCCCATGGCCGCGCAGCGCCCGCGCCTGGTGGCGGTGGGCGGCGGCGGGATGCCCGCCGATGCAGTCGCCGGCACGGAATTACCCGGCCAAGCATCCGGTTTCGCCGGTGGCGCCAGCGTCAATCCGCCCGGCACGTTTCCTGGACTGCGCCCGCCGCCGAGGGCGGGGTTCCCGACTGCGCCGCAACCCGGGGCGACGCTCGCGCGCGCAACCCAGGAAGCGCCGCCAACCTTTGGCGATACCGCCCCGCCGCAAACCGCAGCGCCATCGGCACCCCAGACCCCGGAGGCCGCACCCGCCGCGCCGCATCCGGGGCAGCGAAACCCGCTGTTTTCACCGGAACCCCAGGCACAGCGTGCCACCCAGGCAGCGCCCCCCGCTGCCCCGGCACGCAGCCTGTTCGGGATCGTGACCGACCGGTTTCGTCGGCCGCCGGAGCCCCCCCTGATGCCACGCGCTCAGGAACGCGAGCATTATGTCGAACCCCGCGCCTCGGTCCGGCCATCGACACCCGAGGACTCGGCGGCCGAGATCCCTGCCTTTCTGCGTCGCCAGTCGTCGTAATGGGCATGTAACGGTTCATGACGAAAAAAACGGCAACAATGATTGAATCGTAAGGGAGCATTCGCCGGTTTATCTGTAGCCTGGGGAAGGTCCACGATTTGGCCTCGCCCGGTAATGACGGAAAAGGCCGGTTTTCATGGACGGACTGATCGGGCGTTGGCCGCTGCCGGATGCTGGGATGAGCCATAGTGGCCGGGATCTCGCGGGTGGCGAGAATGCCGGCGCGACTTCCAGCCTCGGCAAGGCGGAGACGGTTTGGCAGCAGACTCTGGCAAGCTCCATGGAGTGCGCCGGGGTGGGGTTGCACAGCGGCGCGCCGGTGCGCATGCGCCTGCACCCCGCGGATGCCAATGCCGGCATCCGTTTCGTGCGCACCGATCTGGGCGGCGTCGTGGTGCCCGCGCGCTACGACGCGGTGGCCAATACCCGCTTGTGCACGGTGCTCGGCCGCGGCAAGGCGCAGGTTGGCACGGTGGAGCATTTGCTTGCGGCGCTGGCAGGCGCGGGCATTGATAACGCGCGCATCGAGATCGATGGGCCGGAAGTGCCCATACTGGATGGCAGTGCCGAGCCTTTCCTGTTTCTGATCGAGTGCGCCGGTATCCGGCGCCTGTCCGCGCCGCGCCGGGCGGTGCGGGTGCTGCGCAAGGTACGGGTGGAACGCGGCGACGCCTTCGCGGAGTTGCTGCCGGTAGCCTCGCTCGGCCTGACGCTGGAATTCGAAATCGCCTTTCCCGCCGCCGCAATCGGGCGTCAATCCCTGGCGCTGGAACTGACCCCGGCCAGTTTCCGGGCAGAACTGGCGGAGGCCCGTACTTTCACCCTCGCCGAGGACGTGGCGCAGTTACGCGCGGCCGGGTTGGCGCTGGGCGGCGATCTGTCCAACGCGGTGGTGGTGCAGGACGGTGTGGTGCTGAACCCGGGCGGACTGCGGATGGAGCGCGAATTCGTGCGCCACAAATTGCTGGATGCCGTGGGGGATTTGTCGCTGGCCGGCGCACCGCTGCGAGGCGTTTACCGCTCGAGCCGGGGCGGACATGCGCTCAACAACGCGTTGCTGCACGCACTGTTCGCCGAGCGGGCGAACTGGCAAAGCGTGACCCTGGCCGGCCAGGTCGCGCTTTCCGCGGCCTGAACCCCGCATCCCGAAACACGCGCTGGGCGGGCCGCCACCTCAGACCGGGGCTTCATCAGCGATGAGGTTGCGCAGGCTGCCAAGGCCGCCGATCGTGACCTCGACGACGTCACCGGGCTTCATCCAAAGCGGCGGCTGGCGCTTGGCGCCAACCCCCGCAGGCGTGCCGGTGGCGATTACATCGCCGGGGCTGAGCGGGGTGAAGCGCGAGACATAGGCGATGATCGCCGCGACATCGAATATCATGTCCGAAAGCCGGGCCTGCTGGACAATCTGCGCATTCAGGCGGGTTTCGATCGGCTGCGGGCCGATGGCGCCCATTTCATCGGCCGTGACCAGCCACGGGCCAAAGCCGGCGGTTGCCGGAAAGTTCTTACCAGGCGTGAACTGCGTGGTGTGGTTCTGAAAATCTCGCACCGAGCCATCATTGAAGGCGGCATACCCCACGACCGCGTCCCGCGCCGCCTGCCCTTCCAGACGCCAGGCGGGCCTACCCAGGATCAGCGCCAGTTCGCCTTCGTAATCGAACTTGGCCGAAACGGTCGGCCGCCGCATGGGTTGGTCGTGCCCAACCAGCGTATCGGCGAACCGGGTGAACAGGGTGGGATACGGATGGGCGTCCCGGCCGGTTTCCTGCCGATGAAGGTCGTAATTCAGGCCGACGCAAAGAATTTTACCGGGGTTCGGGATGGGCGGCAGCCACTGACAGGCGGCCAGGGGGAGTCGCGGTGCGGCGTCCCTTGCGGCGGCGCAAGCCGCCAGCGCCCCGGCCGCGAGCACGGATTTCAGCGTCGGCAGGGCTGGACCGAGCACCGCGCCGAGATCGGCGAGTTCATCGCCCACGACCTCGCCATACGTGACATGCCCTTGGTAACAAACGGTCGCCAGTTTCATTGCCGCCCCCTTCCTGCCCTGACGGGTTTCGCCGACCGGCGCGCTTGCAAACCCAGACGACCAACCCGACACTTTCCCCATGTCCGGATTCGCCTCGCGCGTCAAAGCGGTGCTCGGCCCGACCAACACCGGCAAGACTCACCTGGCCATGGAGCGCTTGCTCGCGCATCACACCGGCATCATCGGCTTTCCACTGCGACTGCTGGCGCGCGAAAATTACGACCGGATGGTGGCGCGCAAGGGCGCGCGGCACGTGGCGCTGATTACCGGTGAAGAAAAAATCGTGCCACCCGATGCGCGCTGGTTCGCCTGCACCGTTGAAGCGATGCCGCTGGCTCGCGCGGCGGAGTTCGTGGCGGTGGATGAAATTCAACTTTGCGCCGATCCGGACCGTGGCCATGTGTTCACCGACCGGCTGCTGCATGCGCGCGGCCTGGTCGAGACCATGTTTCTCGGCGCGGAGACCATAAGGCCCCTGCTGCGCCATCTCGTGCCAGGGATCGAGATCGAAACCCGGCCGCGCCTGTCACAACTGGTTCATGCAGGACCGGTGAAGCTTTCCCGCCTGCCGCCGCGCAGCGCCGTGGTGGCGTTCAGCGCGACCGAGGTGTACGCGATCGCCGAGGCGATACGCCGCCGGCGCGGTGGCTGCGCGGTGGTCATGGGGCGGCTGAGCCCGCGCACGCGCAATGCCCAGGTGGCGCTCTATCAGGAGAAGGAAGTGGATTTCCTGGTCGCGACCGACGCGATCGGGATGGGGCTGAACATGGCGGTGGATCATGTCGCTTTCGCGGGTTTGCAGAAGTTTGACGGCCATCGGGCGCGGCGGCTGAGTGCGGCGGAGGTGGCACAGATTGCCGGACGCGCCGGGCGGGGTATGCGCGATGGCAGTTTCGGCACCACCGGCGATTCGCGGCCGCTGCCGGAGGACATCATCGAGGCGGTGGAGGCCCATCGTTTCGAGCCGCTGACACAACTGGTGTGGCGCAACGCCACGCTGGATTTCGATACGATCGATGGCTTGCTGTCGAGCCTGCTGACGCCGCCGCCGCGCGCGGGCCTTGCCCGCGGCAATGATTCGAGCGACCTGACCACACTGACCGCGCTGATGCGTGAGCCGGGGCTTCGGGACGAGGCCAGGGGGCGGGGGCGGGTACGCCTGCTGTGGGATGCCTGCCAGATACCCGACTTCCGCAAGATATCCGATGACAGCCATGTGCGTCTTTGCCTGCGCGTGTTTCGGCATCTGGTCCGGGAGGGCAGTTTGCCGGTTGACTGGATTGCCGGGCAACTGAACGCGATCGACAACAAGGACGGGGATATCGACACGCTGATGGCGCGCCTGGCCGGGGTGCGGGTGTGGGCCTACGTGACGGCACGCGCCGATTGGGTGCGGGATGCCGCACAGTTCCAGGCCGAGGCACGGCGGGTGGAGGACCGGCTTTCGGATGCGCTGCACGAGAAGCTGACCGCGCGCTTCGTGGACCGCCGCAGCGCTCATCTGCTGCGGCGGCTGGAGGGTCAGGGGGAAGCACTGCTCAGCGCGGTCACGCGCGATGGCGACGTGGTGGTGGAAGGGCACCGTGTGGGGCACGTGCTGGGGTTCGGTTTTCAGCCCGATCCGGAGACGAGCGGCGCCGATAGACGCCTGGTTCTGCGCGCGGCGCGGCGGGCGCTGACCAGTGAAATGCCACGCCGGGTGGCGCGGCTGGAAGCGGCCCCGGATGGCGCCATTGCCTTGGCACCGGGGCTGAGACTGGCCTGGGAAGGCGCCGAGATTGCCCGGCTGCGCGGCGATGCGCGGCTGATGCGGCCGTTGGTGGATGTACTGCCGAGCGAATTTCTCGACGGCACCGCGCGCGAGCGGGTGCGGGCGAAGTTGCAGGGCTGGACCGACCGCATGATCGCCCGCGAATTCGCGCCGCTGGCGGCAACCATGGCGGCTGGCGCCGATAACCCGGCGCTACGCGGTGCGCTGCATTTGCTGGCGGAAGGGTTGGGCGTGGCCGCGCCAACTCCGGATTTGACCGCGCCGGCGCTGGCGACGCTGCACCGGCTGGGGGTGCAGGGCGGCCGTTTCGGGCTGTTTCTGCCGCGGTTGCTGAAGCCGGCGGCGCGGCGGCTGCGGGCCGAGCTGTGGGCGTTGCGCGCGGGCGTTGCCCTGCCCGAGCTGCCCGCCGCGGCCGGGGTGAGCCTGCCCGAGGTTGTGGCCGCGCTCTGGCCGGAAGGGCTGGCGCTGGCGCTTGGATTTGTGCGCTGCGGACCGGCGCTGATCCGGCTGGACGTGGCCGAACAGGTGGCGGCGGACCTGCATGCGCAGTTGGGTGCCGGCACCTCCGCCCTGCCGCACGGCCTGCCACAGCGGCTGGGGCTCAAGGCTGCCTTGTTGCCGGCGGTGCTGCGGCACTTCGGCATACGCGTGTTGCCTGCCCGCATGCTGCCGCCCGAATTGTCCGGGCCGCCCAATCCAAGCCTGATGGTCGCGCGGCCGACGCGTGCGGCGGCGGCGATGGCGGTAACCGAGGGGCCGTTCGCGGAACTGGCCCGGCTGCGCCGGCGTGACTGAAGCCGACCGGCAGCGGCTGGATGTCTGGTTGTGGCATGCGCGGTTTCGCCGCCACCGCGCCGATTGCTCGCGCCTGATCGTCGCCGGCATGGTCCGGGTCAACAGCCTGGGGACCGACAAGCCCCATACGAAGCTGCGGGTGGGGGACGTGTTGACCATGAAACTGGCCGAAGACGTAATGGTCGTGCGGGTAAGAGCGCTGGCGGCGCGGCGCGGCGCGCCAGCGGCAGCCCGGGAGCTTTACGAGGTGATTCCGCCCCCCACATGATCCACGCGGCAGGGACGCATCAGAATGACGGTCTGCCGACTTGCGCGAGCGCGGTGGTTCGGGCCATACGCCACGCGCCCGGGATGGGCATGCCGCGGCTTACCTGCCGGCACGGCGGGGCGGCAGGAACCGCCGAGACGGACAAAGCGAGAATACGGAGCCAGACATGACCTACGTGGTCACCGACGCCTGCATCAAATGCAAATACATGGACTGCGTCGAAGTCTGTCCGGTCGACTGCTTCTATGCCGGCGAGAACATGCTGGTGATCAACCCCGACGAATGCATCGATTGCGGGGTGTGCGAGCCGGAATGCCCGGCCGAGGCGATTCTACCGGATAGCGACGACCGCGCCACCGCCTGGGTGGAAACCAACCGCAAACTGGCGGCGGACTGGCCGAACATGACGCGCAAGGGCACGCCGCCGGCGGACGCGGATGACTGGAAAGGCGTGGCCGACAAAGGCCAGTATCTTTCGACCGAGCCCCACCGGGACTGAGCGCGACGGCGGCGCGCCACACGGCGGCGGCTTTCGGGTGCCGTGGGCTGCGGCCCATGGCCCATGGCGTGGAACCGGACGATCAGGCGCCGGAGTCGGGATCAGGCTGAAGAGCGTGGGCGAGCCGGTGGTAGCGGCGCTGGAAATAGATCAGCGCATCGGGGTCGGCCCCGAGGCGCACGTCCTGGACGGTGCAGAACATCACCCGGTGCGTGCCCACGTCCTTGCTTTCCGCGATCCGACAATCGAAGGCCACGGTTGCCCCCTCGAGCAAAGGCGCGCCGGTGACGCCGCGATCCCATCGGGCGGCGGCGAAACGATCTGCCATGGCAACGGAACTGTCGGCGAAGCGACGCGAGAGGTCGGTATGGAGCCCGGTCAGGACGTTGACCGCGAGGACACCGTTGCTGGCGAAGTGGGGCAGCGAACGCACCTGACGGTTCATGCACACGAGAAGAGTGGCCGGCGCATCCGTGACTGAACAGACGGCGGACGCCGTGAAGCCATGATCCCCGGCGGGGCCGCCGGTGGTGACGATATTCACCGAGGCGCCGAGCCGCGCCATTGCCTCCCGGTAGCGGTCGGCGTCTATCATGTTCGTGGATCCTTGGTGTCGCGCGCCGCTTCGGTGGTGTCTCACGCGTGCATTTAGGGTCGCAAGCGGCCCACGGCCAGGGCAGGCGTGGCGTGGCCCCCCTTTCCCCGGCGAGGCGGGAAAGCTAAACCCGGCACCAATGGTGCCCGAACCCCTGGCTGCGCGGAAACGAAACGGCTTGAAGGCCCTGGTAGCGGTCGCGCTGCTGCTGGGTGTCAGTGGCTGCGGTGGCCTCTCCCAGACGTTCAGCATGCAGCGGAAGAGCCCCGACGAATATACGGTGACGACACAGGCGCCGCTGGTCATTCCGAACCAGTTCACGCTACCGCCACCGACGCCGGACGTGCCGCGACCGCAGGACAAGCCGACCGACCTGGCCGCCGAGGCGGCGCTGGACCCGGCGGTGGAACTGATGACGCAGACGGCAACCAGCAGCCCCGGGCAGCAGGCGCTGGTGGGGCTGGCTGGACCGGCGGCGGCGCCGAATATACGGGAATTCCTGGCGGACCATATCAAGTCCCTGAACCGACAGGGCGGTCTGGGGAATGACCTGGCGTTCTGGAAGAAGGCCCCGATCCCAGGCAAGCTGATAGACCCGGCAGAGGAAGCGGCGCGCCTACGCAAATTGGGCGTGCCGACAGTCAGCCCGCCCGCGGCGCCTTAGAGCGGCCGCCACGAAAAAAACCCGATCCTCCGCGCGCGCCGATCAGGCCGCCCGGTTGCGCGGACGGACGATGAGGCAGGGCAACTGGGCGGCGTTGAGGCGCTGACAGGCGAGTTCGGCGAGAGTTTGTGGCAGGCCGACCAGGCGGGCCCGATACAGGACACGGCCACCGAACGGCGTGGTGACGGGCATGCTGAGGGTGGCCCCGGACAGCAGATCGGCCACCTCGTGCTGGGCCCGCAGCGCCTGGGACTGGGCAAGGCCGGGACTGG
>JAJXVA010000175.1 GCA_021782435.1 Pseudomonadota bacterium | reverse complement strand
CCAAGGGCTGGCATTTTCCCCACCTCACCCTGGTCGGCGTGGTCGATGCCGATCTCGGCCTCGGCGGGGGCGACCTCCGCGCCGGCGAGCGCATGCTGCAACTGCTCCACCAGGTCGCCGGCCGCGCCGGCCGCGCCGAAATCCCCGGCCACGTCCTGCTGCAAACCCACACCCCCCATCACCCGGTGATGCAGGCCCTGCTCGCCGCCGACCCCGAACTCTTCCTCGCCGAGGAACGCCGCCTCCGCGCGCGCGACCACTGGCCCCCGTTCGGCCGTCTCGCCGCCCTCATCGTCGCCGCGCCCGAGGAAGCCCTGGCCGAAACGGCCGCCCGCGCCCTCGGTCGCGCCGCCCCCGCCGGCCCCGGCGTCGCGGTGTTCGGCCCCGCCCCCGCGCCCCCGGCCGCGCGCCGCGGCCAGCACCGTCGCCGCCTGCTGCTGCGCACCCGGCGCGACATCGCCCCCCAACCCCTGCTCCGCCAATGGCTCGCCGCCGTCTCCCTGCCCGCCAAGGTCCGCGTCACCATCGACGTCGATCCCATGAGTTTTCTGTGAGCCCCGTTTTCCGTGAGCCCCGTTTTCTGTGAGCCCCGTTTTCTGTGAGCCCCCAAGTGTTTTTGTGAGCCCCTGTGTTTTCCGCGCGCCGGGGCAGCGCCGCCAACCCCGGTCCGTTCGCGTCGGGCTGGGCCGAACCCCCGGCGTCGCGGCCGCCCTCGTCGCGCGCGCGCAACACTTCCCGCCATCTCTGTCGCAGCCGCGCCATCGCCCATCGCCACGCCCGGTTGCGCCCCACACAACCCCCATGATAAGGGCGCGCGCCGGTTGCGTAACGGGCTGGCACGTTCCTTGATGCAACACGGTTTTTCACCCACGCACCCTCCGGCGGGAACAAAGTTTTGGCCTCCTCCACCCCGATCTCACTCACCGGCGCCGCCGGCCGCTATGCCCAGGCGCTCTACGCCTATGCCGAGGATACCGGCCATCTGCCCGCCGTCATCACCAACCTCGCGCGGTTCGCCGCCCTCATCGATGCCGCGCCCGATCTCGCGCGCGCCCTGGCCAGCCCGCTCATTCCCGCCGCCCAGTCCCGCGCCGCCCTCACCGACATCATCCGCGCCCAACACCTCGGCGATGTCGCGCATCGTCTGGTCGGCGTGCTGCTCGCCAATCGCCGCCTCGCGCTGCTCCGCCCCGTGCTCGGCGCCTTCGCCGTCCTGGTCGCCGAAAAGCGCGGCATCGTCACCGCCGATGTCACCACCGCCCACGCCATGACCGAGGTTCAGGAACAGTCGCTCCGCGCCCGCCTGATCGAGCTCGGCTACGGCAATGTCCATATCGAGCGCCATATCGATCCAACCCTGCTCGGCGGCCTCGTGCTCCGCATCGGCGCCCGCCTGTTCGACAGCAGCCTCAAATCCCGCCTCAATCGCTTGCAGTTCGCCATGAAGGGAGCCGCCTGATGGATATCCGTCCGGCCGAAATCTCGGAAATCCTGAAGCAGCAGATCGCCAACTTCGATTCCGAGGCCAATGTCGCCGAAACCGGCCAGGTGCTCTCGGTCGGCGACGGCATCGCCCGCGTCTTCGGCCTGCAGAATGTCATGGCCGGCGAACTCGTCGAATTCCCCAGCGCCGGCCTCAAGGGCATGGCGCTCAACCTCGAGGCCGACAATGTCGGCATCGTCGTGTTCGGCAGTGACCGCGAAATCCGCGAGGGCGACACCGTCAGCCGCACCAAATCCATCGTCGATGTGCCGGTCGGCCGCGCCCTCCTCGGCCGCGTCGTCGACGCCCTCGGCAACCCGATCGATGGTCGCGGCCCGATCGCCACCACCGAGCGCCGCCTGGTCGAGGTCAAGGCTCCCGGCATCATTCCCCGCCAGTCGGTCTCCGAACCCATGCAGACCGGCATCAAGGCCATCGACGCGCTCATCCCGATCGGCCGTGGCCAGCGCGAACTCGTCATCGGCGACCGTCAGACCGGCAAAACCGCCGTCATCATCGACACCATCCTGAACCAGAAAGCCGTCAACGCCGGCACTGACGAAAGCAAGAAGCTCTATTGCATCTACGTCGCCGTCGGCCAGAAGCGCTCGACGGTCGCGCAGCTCGTCCGCACCCTCGAGGAGCACGGCGCGATGGAATACTCGATCGTCGTCGCCGCCACCGCCTCCGACCCGGCACCGATGCAGTTCCTCGCCCCCTACACCGGCTGCGCCATGGGGGAATACTTCCGCGACAACGCCATGCACGCCGTCATCTTCTATGACGATCTCTCCAAGCAGGCCGTCGCCTACCGCCAGATGTCGCTGCTGCTGCGCCGTCCGCCCGGCCGTGAAGCCTATCCGGGCGACGTGTTCTATCTCCACTCCCGCCTGCTCGAACGCGCCGCCAAAATGTCGGACGCGCATGGCGCCGGCTCGCTCACGGCCCTGCCGGTGATCGAAACCCAGGCCGGCGACGTCTCGGCCTATATTCCCACCAACGTCATCTCCATCACCGACGGCCAGATATTCCTGGAAACGGAATTGTTCTTCAAGGGCATCCGCCCCGCGGTCAATGTCGGTCTCTCGGTCTCGCGCGTCGGCTCGGCGGCGCAGATCAAGGCGATGAAGCAGGTTGCCGGCCGCATCAAGCTCGAGCTCGCCCAATACCGTGAAATGGCCGCCTTCGCCCAGTTCTCCTCCGATCTCGACGCCGCCACCCAGCAACTCCTCGCCCGCGGCGCCCGCCTCACCGAATTGCTCAAGCAGCCGCAATTCAAGCCGGTCGCGGTCGAGGACCAGGTCATCGCCATTTTCGCCGGCACCAACGGCTATCTCGACAAGCTGCCGGTCAACAAGGTCGGCGCCTTCGAAAGCCGGCTGCTCGCCGATATCCACGTCCGCGCGCCGGAAATCGTCGCCGCCATCCGCACCGACAAGCAGATCAAGCCCGAGACCGAGGCCAAACTGCGCGCCTTCATCGACGATTTCGCCAAAAGCTTCGTGGTCTGACGGGTAAGCCGGCGGAAATCCCCCCATGCCCAGCTTGAAAGACCTCCGCGGTCGGATCAACAGCGTCAAATCGACGCAGAAAATCACCTCCGCCATGAAAATGGTGGCGGCCTCCAAGCTCCGTCGCGCCCAATCCCAGGCCGAGGCCGCCCGCCCTTATGCCGAGCGCATGCAGCGCATGGTCGCGGCGCTGGCCACCAGCGCCGCCAAACTGCCCAACGCGCCCGAACTGCTCATCGGCACCGGGCGCGACCGCACCCATCTGCTCATCGCCGTCACCGCCGATCGCGGCCTCGCCGGCGCCTTCAATTCCAATGTCGGCCGCGCCACCCGCAACCTCGCCCGCCGCCTCCAGGCCGAGGGCAAAACCGTCAAAATTCTCACCGTCGGCCGCAAGGGGCGGGATTATCTCCGCCGTGACCTGCCCGACACCCTGCTCGATGGCGTCTCCTACGCCGGCCGCAAATCCATCGGCTTCGACGACGCCCACGCCATCGCCAGCCGCGTCATCGCCATGCTCGCCCGCCACGAATTCGATGTCTGCACCCTGGTCTACAACCGCTTCGTCTCGGTCATGTCCCAGGTCGTCACCGAACAGCGGCTCATCCCCGCGAGCCTGCCCGAAACCGCCGCCGCCGAGGCGCCCGCCCCCACCCGCGCCGAGGCGCTCTACGAATTCGAACCCGACGAGGAAACCCTCCTCGCCCGTCTGCTGCCGCAATCCCTCGCGGTGCAGCTCTACCGCGCGTTGCTCGAAAGTCAGGCCGGCGAACACGGCGCCCGCATGACCGCCATGGACAACGCCACCCGTAACGCCGGCAAAATGATCCAGCGGCTGACCCTGAACTACAACCGCACCCGCCAGGCGAACATCACCAAGGAATTGATCGAGATCATCTCGGGCGCGGAAGCGCTGTAGGAGAGCTTGCCCATGGCTACCAACTCTGTCGGCCGCATCACCCAAATTCTCGGCGCCGTCATCGACGTCCAGTTCGATGGCGATCTGCCCTATATCCAGAACGCGCTCACCACCAAGGTGGGCGATAAAACCGTCGTGCTCGAGGTCGCCCAGGAACTCGGCGAGCGCACGGTGCGCTGCATCGCCATGGACAGCACCGACGGCATGGTCCGCGGCCACGAAGTCATCGATACCGGCGCCCCCATCACCGTCCCGGTCGGCCCCGGCACGCTCGGCCGCATCCTCAACGTCATCGGCGATCCGATCGACGAACGCGGCCCCATCGCCAGCACCACCCGCTACCCCATCCACCGCGAGGCCCCCTCCTTCGAGGACCAGGCCGCGGCCTCCGAAATTCTCGTCACCGGCATCAAGGTGGTCGATCTCATCGCCCCCTACCTCAAGGGCGGCAAGGTCGGCCTGTTCGGCGGCGCCGGCGTCGGCAAAACCGTGCTCATCCAGGAACTCATCAACAATATCGCCAAAGGCCATGGCGGCGTCTCGGTCTTCGCCGGCGTCGGCGAACGCACCCGCGAGGGCAACGACCTCTACCACGAAATGATCGACGCCGGCGTCATCAAGCTCGATGGCGAAGGCTCCAAGGTCGCCCTGGTCTACGGGCAGATGAACGAACCGCCGGGTGCCCGCGCCCGCGTCGCCCTCTCCGGCCTCACCATGGCCGAATATTTCCGCGACCAGGAAGGCCAGGACGTGCTCTTCTTCGTCGATAACATCTTCCGCTTCACCCAGGCCGGCGCCGAAGTCTCCGCCCTCCTCGGCCGCATCCCCTCCGCCGTCGGCTACCAGCCAACCCTTGCCACCGATATGGGCGCCCTGCAGGAGCGTATTACCTCCACCAAGAAGGGCTCCATCACCTCGGTCCAGGCCATCTACGTCCCCGCCGACGACCTCACCGACCCCGCCCCCGCCACCTCCTTCGCGCATCTCGACGCCACCACCACCCTCTCGCGCCAGATCGCCGAACTCGGCATCTACCCCGCGGTCGACCCGCTCGACAGCACGTCCCGCTCGCTCGACCCGCGCATCGTCGGCGAGGA
>JAJXVA010000174.1 GCA_021782435.1 Pseudomonadota bacterium | reverse complement strand
GCCGCGCCTTGCTGGTCATGCGGTTCACCCGCCAGTGCCGGTACATGCGCGCGTGCAGAAATTCCTTGATCGCGCGGTTGGCGGCGCTCACCTCGGCGCTGAAGCCGATCACCGGCTGGCGCGCGCGGCGCACCGCCTCCACGTCGCGCGGCGCCAGCTTGTCCAGCCGGCGCCGGCTTTCGGCTTCCAGGTCCGTCACCAGCAGGTTCACGACCCGGCGGATGGTCTCGTGGCGCAACCGGCTGGTAGGCACATCGAGGCTCGACAGCCTGGCCTCCGCGATCGCCTCGGCCACCACCGGCAGATGCGCGATTTCCTCGAGCGTGAACAAATCGGCGCGCAGCCCGTCGTCCAGGTCGTGGCTGTGATACGCGATATCATCGGCCAGCGCCGCGATCTGCGCCTCGGCCGATGGCTGGGTGCCGAGGTCGAGCTTGTGGCGCGCGTCATATTCCGCCACATAGGAAACCGGGCGGCTCACCGGTCCGTTGTGCTTGGCCAGGCCCTCCAGCGTCTCGAAGGTCAGGTTCAGCCCGTCGAACGCTGCGTAGCGGGCCTCGAGCAGGGTCACGACGCGCAGCGCCTGCGCGTTGTGGTCGAACCCGCCATGGGTTTTCATGCAGGCCGCCAGCGCGTCCTCGCCGGCATGGCCGAACGGCGTGTGGCCGAAATCATGCGCCAGCGCCAGCGCCTCGGCCAGGTCCTCGTTCAGCGCCAGGTCGCGCGCCACCGACCGCGCGATCTGCGCCACCTCCAGGGAATGGGTCAGTCGCGTTCGGAAGAAATCCCCCTCATGGTTGACGAAAACCTGGGTCTTGTATTGCAGGCGGCGGAATGCGGTCGAATGAATGATCCGGTCGCGGTCGCGCTGCCACGGCGTGCGCGAGTGGCTTTCCGGTTCGGGGTGCAGCCGGCCGCGCGTGCCGAACGGGCCAACGGCATAAGGCGCAAGGCCAGGGCAATCCATCATCGCCTCCCGATACACCCGCGCCGCGCGGTTTTGAAGCGGGTGGGGCGCCCGCTATCCGAAGGCGCCCCACACGGTCCTCGGCCCCGGCGCGCGCGCCGGGTTCGGGGCGTCCCGGTCATCGTGTCCGGGTCATCGTGTCCGGGTCATCGCATCCCGGTCATCGCATCCCGGTCATTGCCTCCCGGCCGGGGCGTCAACGCTTGACCGCGTTTTTCACCCCATCCGCGGCCTTCGCCAGCGCATCGCGCGCGGCATCGGCCACCCGGCCGGCGGCGTCCTGGGCCTGGCCGGCCATTCGTTCCGCCTTGCCCTCGGCCTCGGTCAGGCGGTCGCCGGACACCTTGCCCAGCGCCTCCTTGGCGGCGCCCTTCACCTGATGGGCGGTACCTTCGATCCGGTTATGGTCCATTCTGGCCTCCATGACTGGTTGTTCGATCACAGCGCCAGAAGTCATGCGCGCCGTGATACCAGTCATATTGACCAAAAAATGCAAACAAAAAGGTCGAAAACCAAAAAACCATGGTGCCTACCCATAACAAAGCCACAACACACTGATAAACAAGCCAATAAATACCTTACAAAAAAATTACAGATTCTTATGATATCTCCATCTCGACGGAGATGATGGCCTATTCCAAAGTGAAAGCGATCCGCGCCCGGTCGAAAAAATCCACGCCATCCCCGTCTGGCCTGGGCGCCCTGACCGCAACGGCCCGCCGCTTCAATACGCCGCCCCGCGCGCCTATATGCCCCGTATGACCGAGCCATTCAGCATCAGCGATGCCGCGGCCCTGCGCATCGCCGAGATCGTGGGCACTGACCAGGCGGCGCTGCGCGTCGCGGTCCTCGCCGGCGGGTGCAGCGGGTTCCAGTACAAATTCGAGCTCGACCGGCAGGTCGCCGCCGACGACGTCGTCATCGAGAAAGCGGGCGCCCGCGTGCTGGTGGACCCAACCAGCCTCGAATTGCTGGCCGGCGCCGAGCTCGATTTCAAGGACGCGCTGATGGGCAGCTATTTCCGCGTCCACAACCCCAACGCCACCAGCAGTTGCGGCTGCGGCACCAGTTTCGCCGTTGACTGACCTGCCCCTGCCGTGAAGCTCGCCACCTGGAACGTGAATTCCGTCCGCGCGCGCGCAGCGCATGTCGCGCGCTGGCTCCCGGCCCATACCCCGGATGTGCTGATGCTCCAGGAAATCAAAACCGAGGCAGCGGGGTTTCCCGCGGCCGAATTCTCCG
Source organism: Pseudomonadota bacterium (assembly GCA_021782435.1). GTDB lineage: Bacteria > Pseudomonadota > Alphaproteobacteria > Acetobacterales > Acetobacteraceae > JAJXVA01. The sequence continues at coordinate 2,811 of JAJXVA010000174.1, read as the reverse complement.
CCCTCGGCTATTCCGCCGCCGTGGTCGGGCAGAAAACCTATAACGGCGTCGCCGCCCTCTGCCGCGGCCCGTTCACGACGCGGCTGACCGAACTGCCCGGCGCCGCCGATAGCCCCGACCAGGCCCGCTACATCGAAATAGAGACCGCCGGCCTCGTGGTCGCCGGCCTCTATCTGCCCAACGGCAATTCCGGCGGCGATGCCGGCTTCGCCTACAAGCTGCGCTTTCTCGACCGGCTGATCGACCATGCCCGCACCCTCATCGATGCCGAGATCCCCTTCGCCCTGATCGGGGATTTCAACGTCTGCCCGGCCGACCAGGATTACGCGCCCGGCACTCTCGCCGCCACGGACGCGCTGCTGCGCCCCGAGGTGCGCTCCCGGTTTCAGGCCCTGCTCTGGCTCGGCCTGACCGATGCCGTGCGTGCCCTGCAACCCACCGGCCCGGCCTACACGTTCTGGGACTATCAAGCCGGCTGCTGGCCGCGCGACAAGGGCCTGCGCATCGACCATATCCTGCTCTCGCCGGCGCTCGCCGAACGCCTCACCGCCTGTGTGCGCGACCGTGACGAGCGCGGCCGCGACCAGCCCTCCGACCATATCCCGGTCACGGCCACGCTGTCCGAACGCTGAACCGCGCCGGAACGCGGCCGCGCGCCGCCGCCCGTATGGCGCAACCCGCGCAATCGGCTAAACCCCATCCCAGGGGTAATGCGGGGAAGGGCCGTCATGCTGGCGGGGTTCGAAATCGGCGGCACCAAAATCGTCTGCGCCCTCGGCCCCGACCCGCTGACCCACACCCATCGCGCCACCCTGCCCACCACCACGCCCGAGGCCGTCCTGCCCGCCATGCTGGCGTTTCTCGCCCAGGTGGGTGGCGTCCAGGCGGGTCTCGCCCAGGCGGGTTTCGCCCAGGCGGGTTTCGCCCAGGCGGGTGGCGCCCAGGGGGGGGGCCGCCTGCGCGGCATCGGCATCGGCAGTTTCGGCCCGCTCTCGCTCGCCCCCGACGCGCCCGATTTCGGCGCCATTCTCGCCACCCCCAAGCCCGGCTGGGCCGGCGCCAATCTGCGCCAGGCCCTGGCCCGGGCCACCGGCCTTCCGGTCGGCATCGACACCGATGTCAACGCCGCCGGCCTCGCCGAGGCGCGCTTCGGCGCCGGCCAGGGCCTGCCCAGCCTCGCCTATGTCACCATCGGCACCGGCATCGGCGGCGGCTTCATCCGCGACGGCGCGCCCTGGCACGGGCTGACCCACCCTGAAATCGGCCATATCCCCCTCCGCCGCCATGCCCTCGACGCCTTCCCCGGCAACTGTCCCTTCCACGCCGATTGCCTCGAGGGGCTGGCCAGCGGCAAAGCGCTCACCGCCCGCCACGGCAGGAGGCTGGCCGATCTGCCGCCGTCAGATCCGCTATGGGCCATCGCCGCCGATTATCTCGGCCAGCTTTGTGCCAGTCTCGCCCTCACCTGGTGCCCGCACCGCATCGTGCTCGGCGGTGGCGTGCCGGCCGACAATCCCGCGCTGTTGCCTCCCATCCGCGCCGCCACCCGCCATTGGCTCGGCGATTATCTGGCCCATCCCGCTTGGGGTTCCGCCATCGCAACCACCCTCGTCCCGCCCGCGCTCGGCACCGCGGCCGGCATCGTCGGCGCGCTCATCCTGGCCGAGGCCGCGTCTCAGGCCGCCGCCGCCTCCGCCGGAAACCCATAGCCGAACAGGTCCAGCTCCAGGCTGAACTGCTGCTCCACCAGCGCGCGCGCCTTCGCGGTGAACATCTCGGCCGCCGAGGTCCCGGCCGGCCGCACCCCGGTCTTCATCCGCGGCAGGCGCTCCGGCTGCCAGGGCAGGTTCAGCTTGCCACAGATCCGCTCCATATCCGCCGCCAGGTTTTCGTGGCGCACCACGTCATCCATCACGTAGCGCCCGCCGATACAGTATTTGTTGCGGTCCACCGGCACGCCCTTCTCCGCGATCCAGGCTTCCAGCCGCTCGCGCGCCGGCAGGTCCTTCGGCAGCTTCACCAGGCCGAAATCGTCGTACCAGAAATACGCCGACAGCACCCGGTCGAACGGATTGCGGATGCAGCAGAACTTGAAATACCGGCCGAACATCTCCCCGCCCAGCTTCTGCCGTATCAACGCCGCCGGCATATGGTTCCACCATTCATACTTGCCGGATTGCGCCGCCATCGACCGCGCCCCCACGATCCCCGCCTCCGACACATACTGGTCGCGCACCTCACTGATCGGCTGCTCCGGGTCGGCCAGGCAGAACCGCTCGAAATACGCCTCCACCGAGGTCCCCGCGGTCTTGATCGTCTTGGTGTAAATGAAGGCGTGTCGGTGGCTGACCAGCATCTCTGCCTCTGCGGCCCGGGGGCGGGTAGGGGGGTTGGCTCGCCGCCATACTGCGGCGCGGCGGCCCGCCCGGCAACCGTCATCCCGCCGCGCCCATGCGTTGCGTGGTCCTGGGGGCTTGTCTGCGGCGCCGGTGGTTGCGCCGCCGCCGCCCCGCCCGGAAGTTACCCCGGCATCGACGGAACCCAGCCGCATGACCCCGCAACCGCCCCAAACCAATCCCGCCCCCCCCGCCTGGCCGACCCTGATCGAGGCGCAAATCGCCGCCTGGCACGAAATCGCGCCGCCCAATCCGCCGGCGCGCCGCCTCGCCGCCCAGCTCATCGCCAGCCGCGACGCGCACGACGCGGCCCGCCCCCCGACCGATCATCGCGGCACCGTGTCCGATTTCGCCGCCAGCCTCGCCGCGCTGGCCCCACCCCCCCGCCAACCCGCATCCCGCCATTCCCCCCCCC
>JAJXVA010000173.1 GCA_021782435.1 Pseudomonadota bacterium | reverse complement strand
CCTCGGCCTCCGCCTGCAGCGCGCGCGGCGCCGAACGCGATTTTGGTCGCCAGCGCGGTCTTGCCCATGCCCGGCCGGCCGGCCAGAATCATCAGGTCCGACGGGTGCAGCCCGCCCATCTTGGCATCCAGGTCCCGCAGCCCCGAGGACAGGCCCGCCACGTGCCCCGCCCGCGTGAACGCGTTGGCGGCGCTCAGCAGCGCCTCCTGCAGCGCGTTCTCGAACTTCACGAAGCCACCCTCGGCTTTGGCGGTGGCCAGTTTGAACAGGGTTTCCTCCGCCACCTCGATCTGGTCGGTGGCGGCCAGCGCCTCTCCGGTGCCGAAGGCGCGGTTCACCACCTCCTCGCCGATATCGATCAACTGGCGGCGCAGCCAGGCGTCATGGATCGCGCGCCCGTATTCGGTGGCGTTGATGATGCCGACCATGGCGGTCAGCAACTGCGCCAGGTAGGCGGTGCCGCCCACCTCGTCGAGCACGCCGGCGTGCTCGAACTCGGCCTTCAGCGTAATGGCGTCGGCCAGTTGCCCGGCCTCGATGCGGCGCTGGATCGCGGCATAGATCCGCCCGTGCACGGGGTCCGCGAAATGCTCGGGCGCCAGAAACTCGCCCACCCGGTCATAGGCCTTGTTGTTGGCCAGCAGCGCGCCGAGCAGCGCCTGCTCGGCCGCTTCATTGGCGGGGGGGCGGCGCTGCGCGAGGCCGAGCAGCGGCGACTCGCTCAGGGCTTTGTCGATGAGGGTCATGGGGCGCGCAGTCTAGACCACGCCGCGTGACACAAAAGAGGGAAGATTTTTTCGGGGATGGTTCGGTGGATAACGCCGGGAAAACGAATCCGTGCCATGGTGGCGGCGCGGCGCCTCGCCGCCCGATAGTGACCGAGACCAACGGGGGATACGATGCCCGATACCACACCCGATCCTGCCCAGCCCCCCCCCACCACGCCAGCCGCGGCGCCCGGCCCGACCACCGACACGCCAACCGGAACGCTGCCTGGCCCGCTCACCGGCCGGCAGCGGATCGTGATCGTCGGCGGCGGCGCCGGCGGGCTCGAACTCGCGCGCAAACTCGGTACCCGCCACGGCCGCAAACACGACATCACCCTGGTCGATTGCGTGCGCAGCCATGTCTGGAAGCCCCTCCTGCACGAGGTCGCCACCGGCTCGCTCGATGCCAATCTCGATGAACTGAGCTACCGCGCCCACTGCTACAAATGGGGCATCCGATATTTCTACGGCATGATGGAGGGGGTGGACCGCACCCGGCGCGAATTGCTCATCGCCCCCCTGCACGACATCGATGGCAGCCTGCTGATGGGCCGCCACCGCATCCCGTACGATCTCCTGGTGGTGGCGATCGGCTCCATCACCAATGATTTCGGCACCAAGGGGGCGCGGCAGAACTGCGTGTTCCTCGATGACAGGCCGGCGGCCGATGCCTTCCGCAACCGGCTGCTGAACCAGTGCATGCGGGTCTCGCGCGCGGCCCTCACCGGCATGCCCGGTGAGCACGAGGTGCGCGTCGCCATCGTCGGTGCGGGCGCGACCGGGGTCGAACTCGCGGCCGAGCTTTACAGCGCCGCCGGCGCGCTGCGCCAATACGGGCTCGAGCATTTCGACGAATCCCGCCTGAAAGTCACCCTGATCGAGGCGGGGCCACGGATATTACCCGCCCTGCCGGAAAAACTCTCCCACGCGGCGCAAACCGAGCTCGAGCGTCTGGGCGTGCGGGTGCTGACCGGCACCCCGGTCACCGAAGTGACCGACACCGCCGTGATCACCACAACCGGCGAGGCGATCCCGGCCGAGCTGCGCCTGTGGGCGGCGGGTGTCCGCGGCTCCGCCGTGCTCGAAAACACCGACGGGCTCGAGGTCAATCGCTGGAGCCAGCTCGTGGTCCGGCCAACCCTGCAAACCACCCGCGATGACCGCATCTTCGCGATCGGGGATTGTTGTTCCTGCACCCTGCCGGGCACCGACCGCGCGGTGCCGCCCCGCGCCCAGGCCGCGCACCAGATGGCCGATACGGTCTATTTCAACATCCGCCGCCTGCTGCGCGGCCGCGCGCTGCGGAATTTCGTCTACCGCGACCACGGCTCCCTGGTCTCGCTCAGCCGGTTCTCGACCGTCGGCAGCCTGATGGGCAACCTGGTCGGCGGCGCCATGGCGATCGAGGGCAGGCTCGCGCGCCTCGCCTATCAGTCCCTCTACCAGATGCACCTGCTCGCGGTGCACGGCAAACTCAAGGGTGTCATCCTGATATTGCTCGGCCAGGTGAACGCCATCATCCGCCCGCGCATCAAGGTCCATTGAAAACCCGCCCGGCCGGCACGGCCGCCGCCAAACCCGGCGCCGCCACAACCGGCTCGGCCACGACCGGCTCGGCCAACCCCGGATCGGCGCTCAGCCCGGCTCCGGTTTCGCGCAGGAAGCGGTGATCCAGCCGAGGAACGGGGCGTGCCCGCTCACCGCCCAGGCGGTCAGCCCAGGCAGCGCATGGCCATGGCCGGCCAGGATATGGTCACGCGCCTCGGGGTAGCGCGCGCCCGTGGTCTTGACCAGCAGGTGGGCCTCGGGTTCCTCCGCGATCCGGTCCTGCCACCAATAGAGGGCCTCATGGTCGCCGATATGCACACAGGCCGCGAGGTGGCGCGCCACCAGCGACCGGCCGATCCGCCGGGCCTCGTCCCGGTCCGCGCACGCGACATACACCAGCACAATATCGCTGGCGGCGAACCCGGTCGCCTCAGTCATGGCCGCCCGGGCAGCCGAGGCGCCCCGGTGTCAGTCGGGTCAGGGTCCCGTCCATCACGAAATCCCCGAAATTCATCGCAACATCCCCGGCCACCCCGTTGGTCCAGTAGCGCATGGCGGTGGCATAATCGGGTTCGGAGCTGAGACTGTCATGGTCATAGAACACGATATTGACGCGATCGCTGGCGAGACCTGACAGAAACGGGAATTTCTGCGGGGCCGCCGCGGCGTGGCCGGTGACGACGACGAACGTATCCTCCGCGCCGGTCTCGCTCGAGCCGTCGAACAGCGGCAGCGCGAAGAATTTTTCCCCGGCCTCCGCCTGCGCGATGATGTGCGCGGTATGCGCCATGGGAAACAGCGTGCCGGCCGGCAGGGTCACGGCGCGGATCCTCGGCGCGGTGTAATGCACCATGCCGTGGCCGTGCACGATATCGGCAACGCCCGCGATATTGCTGGTACGCGCGCCATCGGTGGTCTCCTGCAGGCGGAAGCGCAGCCGCCGGCCGTTTTTCGCCTCATAGGTGGTGTAGTCCGACACCATATGGGTCGGGGTTCCGGTATTGCTGACGATATCCAGCACCAGGCGTTGCTGGGTCGCCCAGGCGTCGCAGGCATCCATCACCCGGTAGTCCATGCTGCCGACACCGCCGACCACGGTGCCATCCGGGCTGCCGGCGAAATGCAGCTGGTAGCTCGCATCATGCGGCGCCAAACGCCGAAGGGCGGACGTGTAATCGGGCGCGGGGGCGGCCTCGGCCGGCAGGCTCACCAGCAGCGCGAGCGGCAGCAGGAACGGGCGGGGCACGGCCGCGCTAAACCGCGTGGCGCGCGCGCAGCGCGGCGGCCAGGGTGCCGTCATCGAGCGTCTCGAGGCTGCCACCGATCGGCACGCCCTGGCTCAGTTGCGTCAGGCGAATATCGTGGCCGCGCAACTGCTCGGTCAGGTAATGCGCGGTGGTCGCGCCATCCACGGTGGCCGGCAGCGCGAGCACGACCTCCCGTGCCTCCCCCTCGGTCACCCGGGTGAACAGCGTGGTCAGGTTCAACGCCTCCGGGGTCACGCCCGACAACGCCGACAGCACGCCCCCCAGCACATGGTAGCGGCCCGGGTTCACGCCCGCCCGCTCCAGCGCCCACAAATCCGCCACCGTCTCGACGACGCAAATCAGCCCCGTGTCGCGGTCCGGGTCGCGGCACAGCGTGCAGGGCGAAACACTGTCCAGGTTCCCGCACCGGCCGCAAAGCCGCACCGCGCTGTTCGCGGCCTCCAGCGCGCGCATCAGCGGCACCAGGCGGGTCTCGGGCTGCTGGAGCAGTCTCAGCACCACGCGCCGGGCGCTGCGCGGCCCGAAGCCCGGCAGTCTGGCGAACAGGCTGATGAGCTGCTCGATTTCCGGCCCCCCCATGCTGGCGCCCCCCATCCTGGCGCCGGGTTCAGAACGGCAGTTGCAGGCCGGGCGGCAGGCTCAGCCCGCCGGTCGCCTTCTGCATTTCCGCGCTCGCCAGGGCCTGAACCTTGGCGCGCGCATCCTGGTGGGCGGCCAGAATCAGGTCCTGCAGCATCTCCATTTCCCCGGGGTCGGCCAGTTTGGGGTCGATGGTCAGGCCCCGCAGGTCGCCGCGGCCATTGAGGCGCAGGCGCACCATGCCGGCGCCGGAGCTGCCCTCGACCTCGGTCGTGTCCAGTCTGGCCTGCATCTCCGCCATCTTGGACTGCATTTCCTGCGCCTGCTTCATCAGCCCGGCCAGATTCTTCATGCGCGTCGCTCCGTCTTTCCCCCCGGGAGATACGCGGTTGCGGCGGCCGCGAAAAGGCCGGCGGCGTCGTGGCTTATTTCTGTCCGACCATGGCCAGCAACTCGCGCCGCGTCGCGGCGTTGTCGCGGAACGCCCCGAGCATGCGGCTGGTCACCATGCTGACCCCGCGCTTGTGCACGCCGCGCGTCGTCATGCACTGATGCACCGCCTCGATGATCACCGCGGTGCCGCGCGGCTGCAGCACGTCATTGATCGTGTTGCAGATCTGGCTGGTCATTTTTTCCTGGATCTGCAGGCGCTTGGCATAGGCATCGACCACCCGCGCGAGCTTGCTGATCCCGACCACCCGCCGATGCGGCAGATAGGCGACATGGGCGCGGCCGATGATCGGCGCCATGTGGTGCTCGCATACGCTCTCGAACTCGATATCGCGCAGCAGCACGATCTCGTCATACCCCTCCACCTCCTCGAAGGTGCGCTCCAGCAACTGGAACGGGTCGATCCGGTAGCCGGCGAACCATTCCTCGTACGCGCGCGCCACCCGGGCCGGCGTATCCTGCAAG